>NTKD01000055.1 GCA_002457275.1 OM182 bacterium MED-G24 | reverse complement strand
ACTCGCGATTTACAACGAGATCTATGCCTGAGCGTGCGTATAACATGCGGTGAACAGTAAACGACCGTAACCATCCGCTCGATTCCGGACGTGTTCCGGTTGAGTTAAACCGGCGGGATTCCTATGATGCACACTCATGAGATCAAGCGAGAGCGGATGGGCAACGCCAACCTCATCTACCCCAAACTGCCATCAGAAGACCCGGCGAACTCGGTCACGCTGCACAAGAACTATTACACAGACCAGGCGATCTTTGAGCAGGAAAAGCAGGACCTGTTCTACAAGACCTGGCACTACGGAGGTTGGGTGGGTGACCTCAAAGAGCCGGGCCAATACCTGACAACCTCCCTGTTTGATCAGAATGTGATCATCATCCGGGGTCAGGATGGCGAACTGGCCGGATTCTATAATGTTTGCAAACACCGCGGCCATACCCTGCTTAACGGGACGGGACGCGTCACTCGGATCACCTGCCCATATCACTCCTGGGTCTATGACCTGAAGGGCCAGTTGAAGCGTGCGCGTGCCAGCGAAACGACGCCGGCACTGGATATGGATAGCGTGCAGTTGACACCGATCAACGTCGATGTAGTGGCCGGTTTGTTTGTGTTCTTCAATCTCGATGTGGATGCACCGGCGCTTGAACCAGAACTATCGGAATTTGTGGCTGACCTTGAGCGGGAAATTCCAGAGCTCAGAGACCTCGTCCGTTCCGCCAATCCCAGAGAGGAACCCGATCCAGAGACTGGAACGTTTCTCGATAACGCCTACCCGGTGGAAGCGAACTGGAAGATCGTGATGGAGAACTTCCTGGAGTGCTATCACTGCAAGCCGGGGCATCCTGGCGTTGAGGCACTGTTTGCACTCAACGATCTCACCTATGAAGGTCACAACCTGTGGGCCAAGCAAAAGAGTTCAGTCGCGGGTATTGAAGGCGGCAAACAGATATTCTGGACGCTCTTCCCCAACCTCGTCCTGTCAACCGTCGTCGGTGAGAAGCCCTATCTCAGCATGTTTGTGTTCGCCGTCCCGGATGGCCCCACTCGAACATTGCCGGGGTATGGTGGCTACTATCAGCTGCCCGACGACGACGGCACACGCATTCTGAAGCAGAACTTCAATCAGGTCGGCGCCGAAGACAAGGCACTGTGCGAAGCTGCGCAGCGCGGTATGAGATCACTGGGCTATGAGCAAGGTGTGTTCATGTACACACCGGACAACAGTGAATGTACCGAGGAAGCCTCGCATGCATTCAGCCGGTTTGTGATGCGGTATGTGTCGAAGAACTAAACCGGCTCGGAATGACGAACTATCGTCATCCTGAAGAACACGGCGACGCGAGGATCTCCCACCATCGTCATCCCGAGGAGCGCAGCGACGCGAGGATCTCCAACCTCCAGTATCCTGCGATGCCAAGCAAAGCAGTCCCAAGTGCGGGAAATCCCTTACCTTTGGCTCGGAATGACACTGATTCAATCCACCTTTGAATCAAGGTACTGTTACCTGCATCAGGAACATCCGGACAACCAATGACCGAACTACGCATCGACAGCGGCGCCATTAAGGGCTCCACCATCAGCAGCCAGGACGGCACCGACATCAGTTACTTCGCAGGTATACCCTACGCAGCACCTCCTGTCGGCGACCTGCGTTGGCGCGAACCACACCCGGTGACACCCTGGGACGATGTTCGAGATGCAACAATGGAAGCCCCGTGCGCGCCGCAGATCGTCGCCGGTGAAGGCGGCTTTCGAGACTCCATCAGTAAGGCCCTCAATTACGAGATGCCCCAGCGCGATCTGGAATACAACGAAGACTGCCTGTACCTCAATGTCTTCACACCAACCACAGACGCCGAAGCATCTTTGCCTGTGATGTTCTGGGTACATGGCGGCGCACATCGAACTGGCACCGGCTCCGGGTATCCCGGGCAGGAACTCGCCTCAAATGGCATCGTTCTGGTCACCATCAACTATCGTCTGGGGCCACTCGGTTTCCTTTCGCATCCGGAACTGACAGCCGAAGGCTGTCGCGGCAACCAGGGGTTGCTCGACACCGTAGCGGCACTGGAATGGGTACAACGCAACATCAAGGTCTTTGGCGGCGACGCTGGCAACGTCACCGTATTTGGCGAAAGTGCGGGCGGCCACTCAACCTGCGCCATGATGACGTCACCACTGTGCCGCGGGCTCATCCACCGCGCCATCGCACAAAGTGGCGTAGGTGCGCAGGCCACCCAGCTTCTGGACCAACCCGGTGCAACTGGTTTCAGCGCCCATGACATAGGCGTCCGCGTTGGCGAGCGACTCGGCTGCCACGCTGGGCCAGGGCAACTGTCAGCGATGCGACAACTGGATGCCGATATGATCATCCGTGAATGCACGACCGTGCCCCTACCCGGCGTCATCATCGACGGACACTGCCAGGTGCAGAACCCGATCACTGCGTTCCGAAGCGGCAACTACAACGACATTCCATTGATGATCGGCTCCAATGCCTACGAGGGATCTGCACTGTATTGGGGGTCCCCCATGGCACAGATGTCCCTCTGTCCGGATGTGGATACGTACCTGTCAGAGATGCGGCGCTTCTTCGAAGAAGATGCCGACGGGGCACTAGCGCTCTACCCGGCAGGCTCCCAGGACGAGATGATTCGATCATCAAAGGAGATGTGTGGTGACTCGCTGTTTGGCGCACCCACGAGAGCTGTGGTTCAGGCACTGTCTGAACAGGGCAAAACATCCTACCCCTACTTTTTCACACAAACACCGGACGCCGATACCGAAGGCAAGCTAGGCGCGTTCCATGCCATGGAAATCAGCTATGTGTTTGGTGCCGACATGCTAGCACCACTGGCTACGGACCGGGACAAGGCGTTATCCGATCAGATGATGAGCTACTGGGTGAACTTCGCGACGACAGGCGATCCCAACGGCAGCGGTCTGCCGCGATGGGATGCCTTTGACAGCAATGCTGATCAGATGATGGAACTGGGGCCAAAGGTCGGTATGACGGCAGTTGCGAGGTCGCAGAAGTACAACGTCATCATGAAAGGGATCGATCAGCAACTGGCCCAGGTGTGAACTGACCCACTAGGGACATGCACAGCCCTGATCCCTTCCTGGTGTCTGCCCTACTCTATCGACATAAACAGATCGTTGTTAATCAGGTTCTTGAACGACAACCGGTGCATATGCGTAGTCACAAACCGGGTGATGTTCGGATGACTGTCCTCGGGTAGCGCTTCCCCGGAATACATCATCTGGATGAACTGACAGGTCACCGCAATATCCGCAATGCTGAACGCGTCACCAGCAAGGTAGGTCTTGTCGCCAATCTCTGCTTCGAGGTAGTCAAAGATCGGTGGCTGTGCCTTGGTGATGATCTTCTGAATCAATGCCTCATCCGGCTCCCGTTTCATCATGCGGACCGCCACACGATTGAAAAAGAGTGCAGCGGTGGCTTTGGGTAGTTCGTTGTCTGCCCAGTCCTCATACCAGAGTGCTCTGCCAAACTCGCCGTCGTCGTCCGGATACATCGGGTTCTCGGGAAACCGTTTTTCCAGGTAGCCGCAGATGGCTGACGAATCGGGAATCGCCAGGTCTCCGTCTGTCATCGCAGGGATTTTGCCAAGCGGTGAGATCTTCAGATGGGATTCGGGTGCTGGGAAAGGACTGACCGGATTGACCTCATGTTCAATCCCCTTCTCAGCAAGGACGATCAGTGTTTTGCGTACGAAGGGCGAGACAGGTGAACCGTGGATGGTGATCATGGGCATTTCCGATAGAGTCAGATGGAGAAAGAACGGTGAAGCGCCGTAGTGCACCTGATTCATTTGTCGCCAGGTACGACGCACGTCATCCTTAGTAGCGTAACCCCGCCACCGTCATCCCGAGAAGCGACAGCGAACCGGTCCTGAGGAACAAATTGATGATTTCCGACGACCAGCATCCTGCGATGCCAAGCACAGAAGCCCCATCTCCGAGATTCCCACGCCTTCGGCTAGCAATGACGCAACATCGTCATCCCGCCGCAACGTGAAACACTTACGACCTTTTAGCCCAGAAACTCCCGACGCAATTCCCTATCGCTCTTGAATGAACCACCGACCGCAATCGTATCAGTCATCGAACTCGAATCTTTGACCCCACGCGCTTTGACACAGTAGTGTCGGGCAGAGATGGACACCGCCACATCCTCCGTCGCCAGTAACGTCTGCAAGGCAACCATGATCTGGCGCGTCAGACGCTCCTGCACCTGAGGTCGCTGCGCGAAAAACCGTACCAGACGATTGATCTTGGACAGCCCGATGATTTGGCTGCCCGGTATGTACGCTACGCGCGCAGAGCCATCAATCGTGATGAAGTGATGCTCACAGGTACCCACCAGTTCGATGTCTGCCACCTTCACCATCTCGTCACATTGCATGCGGTTCTCGATCGCGGTGATTTTGGGGAACCGTCCGTAATCCAGGCCACCAAAAATCTCATCCACATACATCTTGGCCACGCGATGTGGTGTTTCAGAGAGACTATCGTCTGCCTGGTCCAGCCCCAGCGCATCCATGATGTCAGCCATGGCACTTTTGATCCTGAGGTACTTTTCATCGCGTGTCAGATGATTGGGGACCATCGGCGTTTCGAGACCCGCCTCAATCAAGGCATCCCTGACGAGGACAGCCTCACGAGACAGATTCAAACTACTCAGATCTGAGGAAACGGCTTTTTGGGGAATGGCATTCATGACAGTTCGATCATAACAGTTCGATGCGTGGACCTAAACCCAGTACGACGTGCATAGCTGCTTGGATCATACGGCCCGCCATCCACGGCCCTTCGTTTGCTGTCTGGCATCTGCGACCGTGATAGCTCTAAACTCGAGTCATCGGATTGAGCCAAATAGGACTCATGCCTGACACAGATACCAACATGAGGGAACTCCTGAAACTCGCGAAGGTGGGCGACGATAATGCATTGCTGACCAGGGTCAGCGCAGAGACTGATCCCACCGAGATATTCGATCGCGCGGTCACGGATTTCCACACGATGAAGCGCAAACCCGGACATCAGCGGATTCTGGAGTGATGTCTGGATGCAGGACTCTCCCCCGCAGCCAAAATGGGATGGCTTGATGAACCTGCACTCTGTTGGGCGGCGGGATTCGGCAACAAAGCGATCGTTGATCGATTTGCTGATGAATGTGATATCGACAGTCCATTTCTGAGGGCGGCCATGGGAGACTTGTCGTACCTTGAAGCCTGGGCCGCTGCCAGGAACGATCCCGCGACCGCAACTGATGAGAGCGGTTTCAATCTTTTATTCTATTGCGCAAAGTCACGCCAGGGAATTGATGACGAGGCATCGCGGACCTCACTCGAAGCGGTTGCCCAATGGCTCCTCGATCATGGGGTCGACCCGGGACATACCCTTGAACGCGAACTACCAATCTCGGCGCCGTTCCTGTGTGCGTCATCCGGGATCAATCTGGGCGTGATGACAGCGTTGCTGACAGCCAGTGCCGTGACCAACCAGGACTTCCAACTGGTCATCCAACATACGCTAGAACCCCATCAACGCAGCGGCGAACCTGCTTACGCCATCGCCGATGCAGTGCTCGCCCACGGGTTAGATATCAATGCCATCAATCCCAAACAGCGACGCACACGCCTGCATGGTTCCGCCAACCGAGGCACACTGAAGGCGGTGCAGTGGTTGCTCGACAACGGCGCCGATCCCTACGCACTCGACGAGAGCGGCCCAACGTGGTGATCTGAACCTGATGAGCACCTTGCTCGACGATTGAGTGTCCATGTATGCCATGGAGAATGCAGACAGCGAGGCACTTCGCGCGGCGGCGACCACCGGAAGTGCCGATGCACTCCGCTTCCTGTTCGCTCGGAGTGATTCCCATCCGCCAGTGGTATTACGACAGACCATAAGTTCAGCCGCGTGGCATGGCCATCCTGCTGCACTGGAAGTCATTCTCGCGCAGGCGATGGGAGAAGAACTGAAGCAAACCCTCGTGCAGGAAGCAATGGGGATGGCGAGTCAGGCGGGCGTGGAAAAGGTGTTACCGTTGATGCTGTCAGCGGGCGCCAACGCAAATGCAACCACATCGAATGGGCGCCGAGAACACCCTTGGCACTGGCAGAACATTACAACCAAAAGCACATCTTGCGAGTCTTGCAGAAAGGAATTCGAAGCAGGTAGCGTCGACCGTGACGTGCGGGCCTGCCAGACGTTGCTGAGACGCCTTCGTTAGCGCTGAAGAGCCTTCAGCGGGAAACAAAAGAGCCCCCACAGGCTCATAGCCCATCCACAAACACGGCAAGCGCCTCGTTGGTCTCTTCCGGGGCCTCTTGCTGAACCCAGTGGCCAATGTCATCAATGATGGTCGCACCACGAAAGTCATCACATCCGCCATCAACATTCTGGTAAAGGTCCATGCCGGAAACGAAACTCCTGCAGATATCTTTCGATCCCGCGATGAAACACGCTGGCTGCTCGATCTGACGCCCTCTGATGGGCCCGGATTCCTCTGCATCAATCCCCTGCGCGCGATAACGATTGATGGGTCCCCTGAGTCCGCCAGCCTTGAATGCATCGACATACACCTGCAGGTCATCTTCACTCATCCAGGATGGAAACGGCTGTGGATCGATCATTCCCGACAGCAATCCTGCATCCGCAGGCTTGTCCTTGAGCCAGTCGTTCAAAGGGGCATCACCCGACAACGAGAAGTAGATTTTCCGCAGTGCGGATGGTAAGTCGGCCTCGATTTCTGCTTCCGCGACACCCTCGGTTTGAAAGTAGATCTGGTAGAAGAATTTGTCCTGGTAGAGGAATTTCATCTGCTCGACAAAGGCACCCTCTCCTATCGGAAAATAGGGAACACTGAGGCCCGCCACCGCCCGCACCTGTTCAGAGTGCCAAAGCGTTGTTTGCCACACGATGGGAGCACCCCAATCGTGACCAAAAAGGATGACCGGATCCGGGCTCAATGCTTTCGCGACAGCGGCGACGTCGCTGCAGATATTTCGCATCGAGAAAGCCTCGATCGGATGAGGTTTCGTGCTGCCCCCGTATCCGCGGACGTCCATCGCAGCGACCCGGAAGCCTCTGTCAGAAAAATAGGCTATCTGATGACGCCAGGAATACCAAAGTTCCGGCCACCCGTGGACACACAAAATCACGGGGCCTGTGCCTTTCACTGCCACGTTTAGGCTGACGTCACCATTAGTGACCTGAACAAATTCCATCGTCCTTTTACGCCTCGAGGTAAGGTGCGAGCTTTTCTCCTGCGATCGTGGCCCGGTAGCCGTGTCGCCGGGCGGGAAAGTAATCCCACGAGGCCCTGTGCTGCACCACACGGTTGTCCCAGAAGACGACAGTATTGGGTTCCCAGTGAATACGGATCTGCGCTTCGACCGTGTAGACCACCTGGTCGTAGAGCATCTTGAGCAACGCGTCACTCTCTAGCTGTGAGAGTTCAACAATTCGCGCGGTGAAACCTGCGTTGACGAACAACGATGGCCGGCCGGTGCGTGGATGGGTTCGAACGACCGGGTGCACGGCGGCCGGAAGTTCGTCCATTCGCTTGGCACCGGAAACAAACAGGTAGTGCCCTCTTGGGTCGTGACGGGCATTCAGCCCCAGCAGCAGCGACTGGATCTGCTCGGAAAGTGACTCAAACACCTGCGTCATGTCAGCAAAGATCGTATCGCCGCCTGATGGAGGGACCTCTTCCAGGCGCAACATGGACAGACCCGGGGGGAGTTCTTCGCTGGATACATCAGAGTGCCACTGGCTACCGGCCACGTACTTTGATTTTTCATCAGCGTGAATGACAATGAGTTCGGCGGGGGCTCTACCGCGATTCATGGGCGTCTCGTACAACTCGCCAAGTCGACGCGCGAAACCGACCTGTTCGTCGGGAGTCATCACCTGGTCCCGGACCACCAGGACGCCACGTTCAGCGGCAAGCTGTTGAAGTGCTTCGATCCCGTTGTCGTCGAGGTCCAGCAGGCGGATGTCGGGGCCCAATTCCGCACCGAACTTTGGGGACACCGGGACGAACGGTAGATCGGTGGCCTGGGAGATTTGTGTATTCACTTCTTACCTCAACTTCGCGTGGTTTTAGTTGATTTGCGGACAGCTGACTTCGTCGCGGCGGGTTTCATGGTCACTGCCTTACGAGTAGCGACCTTCTTAGCCGTCGTCTTTGTGCTTGCCGTCTTGTTGCTCACTGACTTCTTGCGGGTGGCTTTTGTGCTGGCCGCTTTTCTCGTCGTGGCCTTTTTACGCGTGGTCTTGCCTGTGACCTTGGTCTTGGTGGCAGTTCGGAGCTTTCTGGCTGGCGATGTTTCACCTTCCATGGCTGAGTGTGCTGCCAGGCGCACGGCCGTTTGCGCTTTTTTGGTCGCTGCCTGCTGCTTTTCCAGGGCAGCATGCGCGGCTGGGTTCTCTAAGATTTTTGCGACCACCGCTTTTGTGGCGCGAGACCACACATCGCGATTCTCGCGGACGTACAGGCTGGATTCGTGCATCGGCCCCAGTTCGTTGTTGACCTTGGGGATCACATAACGCGCCACCAGATCCCAGTTCTTCAGATTATTGGATCGGGTCGCCCAGTCGTGGACAAATCCCAGTACGGTACCAAACCCGCCGGTGACTTCCGTCAGCTCAAGAATGCGCTCTACCAGATCGTCAGCGGTGCCGATCACGATGGCTGAACCCTTACCGAACGCCATCGCATCGACGGCTTCATCAGCGGTCTTGTAGAAATTTCCCTGTCCGGCGGCCAACGTGCCGGTCGTATACTCATTGTTCCACCGCATCAGCCCGTCACGTGCTTCTTCGCGAGCCTTGTCGCGCGTCTCCGCGATATACCAGTTCAGCACGACACGCCAGTCGGCCCGGTCTACTTCATTGCCGTGCTTGGCAGCAGACTCCGTCGCGTAACTCCACTGCAGGGGCAATGCTGCGAGCCCGGCTGTGGAGGTAGAAGCGACTGAAAGCACACCGGTACCGTGTTTGCCTGCCAATGTCATGCCTGACGGGCTGACGGATGACGCGACAGCAAAAGGTAGATGACGCTGAATGGGCAGCACCTGAAGCTTGGCATCACGTAGCGTAAACCAGTCGCACTCGTAGGTGAAACGATCGTCTCCGTCCAGCAAACGACGAATCACGCCCATGGCTTCATCCTGCCGGTCCCGCAACAGCATCGGATCAATCCCGAGGGTATACGCGTCAGATGGCAGTGCGCCTGGTCCGGAACCGAAAATAGCGCGGCCTCGGGACTGATGATCCAATTGCACCATGCGTTGGGCAACATGAAACGGGTGGTGGTAAGGCAAGGACACAACACCTGTGCCCAACCGAATCCGTTCTGTGCGCTCAGCGGCGGCAGCAAGGAATAGCTCCGGGGAGGCGATCGTCTCCCAACCGGTGGAATGATGTTCGCCGCACCAGAATTCGTCAAATCCGAGCCTATCCATCAGGGCGACCAACTCCAGATCACCCTGCAATTGCAACGTAAAGCTCTCGCCAATGGGATGATGTGGTGCAAGAAAAGCACCGAATTTCATTTTCGCTTGGCTGGTGTTGGCCATTGAGTGGTCCTTGTAAACGTGTGTCGCAGAATTAACTATATAGAGAAGGCACAAGCGTTTCGAGTTGAGCCCCAGGACGGCGCTCTGAGCTCGAGTTGCGGTTATCAAAGTGGGTCGACGAGTTCGGTGCACTGATCGACCGCAATACTTTCAACACGACTGGTCTGTCTTTCCGGACCAGGCCAAATGACATCAATGGAGGCATTAAGATCACGTTGGGAATGGGTTTCCGGAAGCACACTAGCCGCCTTGTTCTTCAACACCTGCCCTGATCGCGTACCCGTATACTCATCATCTCGCAATATCACCTGACCATTACATAAAGTCGCTTGATAGCCGGCTGCGCGCTAAATAAATCGCGGTGTACCACCTGGGAAGTCATGGAACAGCTGCGGCTGGCGTTCTCCGACTTTGTCGATATCGATGATATTAATATCGGCACGTTTGCCGAGCGCGAGCGAAGCCGCGGACACCAGCACCATCGTCATGACCAAAAAACGAGGTGGCGTCTCGGTCTCTTGACCAAAGTACGATTCGAAAAGACGGAACTCAGCGAATGACCATTCGAACTCTAGACCAAAATCACTATGCCACGTCCGACCGTCACCACACTTCTTTGCCGCGGTAGCCAAATTATGAACCCACACGGCAGTGAGGTGTACCATAGAACGCTCCGATATAAACGTTCTGATTCTGGAAACGCTTGCAGTACTCGGGGATAGTGTGCCTAACCTGTGCGGCTCCTGGGCCAACGGTATTCAATTAGGTACACCAAATATCAGCGGACATCAGTTCCGCTGCCTGCGTGTTCGACGCCTGGATTGTCTGGCCGTACATTTCTTTTAGAACTCCTAAACTGCCAGTGCCTTTGAAAGATCCAACTGTGAACAGGAGGATAACCTAAGTGTCCGGCTTGTTTGAATCACGATCCTGATCCAATCCCAGATGCATCAGGACCTTACCGATGCAGTTAGACGCTGGCACCTGGCTCTGACCCATTATCTTGGACTAGGATAGACTGACATGACTCTGTGCAGATTGAGGATCTTTGATGACATTCGCAATGACAGAGGAGCAGCGCTACCTCTTCGATCTCAACGGTTACATCGTCGTACCTGATGTGCTCGACGAGAACCACGTCCAAACGCTGCGCGACTCCGTACACTGTTCGGCAGATACCGACTCACAGGAACCGTTGCATTGGCATCGCTTGTGGCGCGATCTGCTCGATTGGCCCAGCTTGACGCCGATTATGGAAGAGCTTATTGGCAACCCCGTGCTGCTGAGTGGCCGTGAGTCGCGCGCGAAAGAGGCCCGCCAGACCTTACCCACCTTCCGGCTGGATCACATCAATGTACACACGCATGTGAAAAACGGATTCCCCGGCGGACCTCTGCACGGCGGTTGGAACAGCGTGGCCGGTTTCTATCGCTACGACAATGGCGTGTTTTACAACGGAATGACGACCGTCACCTTCGAATTATTCGATACCCAGACCAACGATGGTGGATTTGCTTGTGTGCCAGGCTCTCACAAATCGAACCTGTTACTACCCGGGAAATGGGTTGATCTGAGCGCAAGCGTGGCAGATTGCGTGAAACGGGTCTCCGCTAAACCAGGGGACGCCATCATCTTTACCGAGGCACTGACCCACGGCACGCTGCCATGGCAGGCGGAATCACCTCGTCTCACGATCTTCTATAAATACTCTCCGCACACCGTGACGTGGCATGCGGACTACTATGACCCCGACGACTTTCGCTGTTACGACGACATGGACGACCGCAAGCTGGCAATCCTGGAACCGCCAAACGCGCGACATCCGTCGCGTTCATCGCGTCCGGCTCGGATTGAATAGCTAACGCGAGGACACCCATGGGGTCAGACTCCGAGCCGATAGTCTCGCTTCCTGATCTTTCTTGGCTACGCGGTCTACCTTTTTTGGATCTCCGACGGTGCGCAGCAGCTCCTGATCGAGCCCCGCCTCGTCGTAGGCGTAGGCCAGTTCGCCGACAAGGTTTCGTAGTTCCTCCGGATCGCTCAAAAGATCGAAGAGCTCCGGTTTTCCCGTCTACCTAGTAGTTATATTTCAGATTGCCTGCTTGATCATGTAATAACCGCAGAGCGTCCCGGCCGGGTGATGCGAGACTTCGACCATAGCTGATCACGACCACTGGTTTGACAACAAATGTGGTCATGGTACGAGTGGCAAGCACAACCAAGCGCCTGCTCCGGCGGACACGAAAAATCTGTTAATGTTGGTCGCGAGTTTTCCATTCGAAACTGAGAGAAGCTATGGCTGGGCAGGATTTACAGACACTGATTGAGGCGCCACACCGGAGACCGGCGAACATTGCCCGTAACGCAGCTCGTCATCCGGTCGAGACACTCGAGTTCTTTGGGTTGGCACCGGACATGACGGTGCTGGAGATTCTACCGGCGTTCGGTTGGTACACCGAAATTCTTGCACCTTACCTGGCGGATGAAGGCCTCCTTTACGTTGCCCACTTTTCCCCCGATGGTATTTTGCCTTACATGCCTCAAGCGCTGGAAATGTACGAAAAGATCTCGCGTCGAAACCCCGCGATCTATGGCAAGGTGACGGTGCGTCATATCAATCCGCCGCACGAGGTGAGTGTGGCGCCGCCAGGGTCTGTCGATCTTGCATTGACCTTTCGCAACGTCCACAACTGGATCATGTCAGACCAGGAAGACGAGTACTTCAAGGCGTTTTACCAGGCCGTAAAACCTGGCGGTGTGTTAGGTGTTGTCGAACACCGCGCAAAACCCGGCGCTTCAATGGACAGCATGCACAAGACCGGCTACGTCACTGAAGACTACGTAAAAGAAGTCGCCACGACGGCCGGGTTCGAGTTTGAAGATGCGAGCGAGATCAACGCGAATCCGCAAGATACGACTGACCATCCTAAGGGGGTTTGGTCGTTGCCGCCCATTCTTCAATCAGGGGGTGAAGAACCGTATCGCTCCATCGGTGAGAGCGACCGGATGACCTTGAAGTTCCGCAAACCGGCCTGAGAGATACGTAAATAACACAGGGGCGTGCTCAGAGAGCGCACTACCCTTGCGATATGAAATAGATGGAGTTGGATGAATGAATCCTGAAATGATCAAAACCGAGCTGTTGGTCATTGGCCTCGAGTCGACCACCCGGGCACAGACCGTTGCCGATGACGTTCATGCCCAGGGTGAAACGGCCCATCAGCTGAACCTGCCCGGTCAGATCCCCAACCAGACTGATTCGGGGACACACCTGATCGTGCTGTGGAACTGGCATCCGGAAAACGACTTCCAGGCGATGACTGCCGTCGCCGTATCCGAGGCGGGAGAACTGCCCGAGCAATGCCGCGCGTATCGGTTTTCAATGTGTGAATACGCGGTGTTCCCGATCGCGGGTCAAATGCCGGATCTCGTCGAACCATGGGAAGAGATTGGTGCCTGGTATCCGGAGGGCATGGATGCCAACACCACGACGATCCGGAAGTATTACGACGCTCAACGGACCGGTGAAATCTGGATACCGATGGAGCCTCACCTGAAACCTGAGCTGTTGGACAGCGGCGTTGACGCCTGATCACTGGCGAGTTCCCCCAACCAATCCGCGAACCCGTCGCGATAGATTGGGTCAGATCCAGCGCCGGCGCAGCAATCGATGACATTTACAAAGGCACGGAAGTTCGATAGGCAAACGGGCTGGATCTGCTCCCAGCCAAGCCAATCACTACCGATCAACTGTCAAGGCAGAACAACACACGAACCTGCCCAGTACCCTCGATGGTCGGTGATCGATGCACAAGTCCGGTTCCGACATTCGCCGGGTCCCCTCTCATGATGCCTACCCAGAATCGGTGAAACTGAGATGGCTCCCCGTAACGACTGACCGAAGCGCAATGACTGCAAGCGGCCAATGCTTCGCGGTCGACCTGATCATCGGTGAGCCACTCTGTCCCGGGTCCCTGGTACGTGCAGATCAGCCGCAGGTTTCGGCGATCCAGATGGAATCGTTTGCAGTCGTTGTCTGTCGTAGTGACCAGGCGAAAGCGAAGGTTGCGACCCTCGCTGACCTGGCTGAAGCGGCTTACGAGCGCTTCAAGGTCCGCGCGCAGATTGGCGAATCGATCCGGATCGAGCTGATGTTCCGCCATCAACGTGATGATGTCCTGGGAAAACGAGCTCGACGATGTTTCGCGCCTAACGTCGGGCAAATCTAAGGCGCCAAGTGCCAGTAGTTCCTGGGCGATGTCGACCTGCACTGGCCTTCGCCAGAGGCAAAGGTTCACTTCCGGATCAAGTATCCGTTCCAGGACCTCAGGGGAATCCTTAATGTGGTGCGAGGTGAAATGGTGGATCCCAGGTCGGTTAATGACTTGCATGTGTCAGTAGTTTGTTTGGACGTGAATCGTGGCGAGCTCGAAACTGGCTAAAGAATGGGATCGAGCGAGAGCAGTAGCCGTTCACTGGTGACATGAGGGGACCGGTGGACAACACCGTCAAAGTGATCACTCCACTTGCCACCTTTCAGTAAAGACCAGTTTCCAGTGGGAAGCTGGTGGATCTCGGCGTCGGCCTTCACCGGGCGCGCGGTCGCGTTCAGGTCCATAAAGACGTCCCAGTCAACGTCGTCGTTGGGAATCCAGTCCGTGCCAACACCACTGAGTGTGGTCAACATTCGACAATGAACAAAGTCCACATGAAACCTGGGGCACATGGGCGCACTCAGAATTTCGAGCCGAACGCCGACCTGTTCACAGTCCAGCAGCATTCCCAATAGTTCACCCGCCTCAGCAATCGTGTCGCTCAGGGCGGAGAGCACGTCGACGTCGATAGAAGCCGGAAGCACCTTCGCTGGCGCGTTGTAGTCGTTCGCAGCCTGCATCCATCGTAAATGCGGTATCTGGCGCGAACTAATCAACCGCTCCGAAAACACTGCACAGGCGCCGGCCTGCGGCCGTGACACGCTGACGACCTCTACATCCTCATCGTAGATCGCGGCAAAATCTCCCAACTCATCACTTAGAACATGTCTCATCATGCGTCCGTCTCCTCGATTTCCTGGATCCATTGTGGGAAAGGATCTGGAAGTTGTTTCCACAACTCGGGACCCGCAGCCATCTCAGCTTCGCTCAGCAGGCAATCATCCAGCGACAGTATTGCCTGCTCCCGGTCAAGTCCCTGACCAATGAAAACGATCTCCTGACGTCGATCTCCATAAGGGGGTTCGCATTTGCTTTCGATCGTAGCTCGATGTTCCGTGTCCTCAGGCCAGTGCTCCTCAGGCACTGCTGACCAGAACAATCCAGAAAAGCCATGATTCATGATCCCGCCCGCTTGCGACCATGAGCCCGCCTGATCGAACCTTGAAGCCAACCAGAAGTAACCTTTTGAACGGACGAGGTTCCCGTACTGCCAACCTTGCACAAGAAAATCGTAGAGGCGTTGCGGGTGGAACGGTTTGCGCGCGCGGTAGACGAAACTGCTAATACCATATTCCTCCGTTTCCGGCACGTGTTCACCACGGAGTTCTGCCAGCCACCCAGGCATGGTCTCGGCTTCAGCCATATCAAACTTGTTGGTGCCGAGAATATCTGACGGCGAGATCTTCCCATGGTCGGCCGTAGTCACCGCGGCACGTGGGTTCAGCCGACGGAGCGTCGCGAGCAACGCGTCGGTGTCTTCGTTATCGAGTAGATCGGTCTTTGTGACCACGATGACGTTGCTGAACTCAACCTGGTCGATCAGCAGATCGGCGATGTTGCGCTGATCGTCCTCACCGATCTCCATATGCTTCTCTTTCAGGCTTTCCGCCTCATTCAACAATCTGGGGAAATTGAACGCATCAACCACCGTGACCATCGTATCGAGCTGCGCCAGTGAGGATAGCGATTGCCCCGTTTCGTCCTCGAAAGTAAACGTCTCCGCCACCGGCAGAGGCTCAGACACTCCGGTAGATTCGATCAGGAGATAGTCAAAGCGTTGTTCGCTGGCCAGGCGTGCAACCTCAACGAGCAGGTCTTCACGAAGCGTGCAGCAGATACAGCCGTTGGTCATTTCTACCAGTTTTTCGTCGACATGCTGCAAAGCAACATCTTCCCTTAGGAGATCTGCATCGATGTTGACCTCGCCCATATCATTCACAATGACGGCCACCCGCAGGCCCTCTCGATTATTGAGGACATGATTCATCAAGGTGGTTTTACCCGCACCCAGAAAGCCGGACAGTACAGTGACGGGCAGTTGTGATCCCACGTCAATCCTTATTCAAGTAAATATATGTTATAACATAACATATATTTCAGGCAGAAGGCTGAGGCGTGCCGGTTCTCGGGCATGACTGATGAGTGAACAATTGGATGTCTGGGTGTCTGGCACGCGGGTAGGTCGACTCGTCCAGGAAAACCACGCGTATTTCTTTCAATAAGATGACATCACAGGCCTGGAGTCTGACCGTCACCTAGTTTCCCTCAACATGCCCGTCCGTGTCAGGCAGTACGAAACGATGGTGCTCATGCCACCCTTCCAGACGTCACTGCCTGAAGGTGCGTTGCTCGAAAACCTGAGAAGTAGCTTC
>NTKD01000054.1 GCA_002457275.1 OM182 bacterium MED-G24 | reverse complement strand
AGGCGTTGATTGTTTCGGACTGGAAGATTCCGACCTCCGGCATGCCGATCCCGGCCTGTTCCGCTTGGCTCTTGACCGTGTCCAAAAGCCACCGTTCGGTTTGGCTGCCCGGCTGCTCGATGATGTGAACGCCCATGCTGCGTTTGGCTGACCACTTTGAGAGTGCCAGGGAGATAAACGCACCACCGAAACCAACGATGAGCGACATGACAAGCAGTGCTGAAAGATTCAGATCCACGCCATTGCTGGCGAGGATGCCTTCCAGACCTAGGATTTGGAAGACAATGCCAATCAGCAGCATGATTGCAAAGTTGGTTGCCAGGAAAAGAAAGACTCTGGTCATTGTGTACCCGGTGGTTGTTGTTGCGACTGCGCCAAAACGCGGACCTAGTGTCCTATATCGAGATTCTAGCAGCCGTTGCAAGTTCCTTGGAGGGAACCTATGCAAGGTGATGTCTCACATGGACACTTCGGTGACCATGATATGATCCACTCTCGCCTCCATGTGCCATTCAGGACCATCCGCTTGCTCTCCGATGAGTTAAAACTGGAGATTCAATCTGCCTACCGTCAGCTGCTCGACAACAAGGGGTATTCCCCACGTTGGTGCCAGCGTCAGATGGTTGCAGATATCGCTAATACGCTCGGGAACGTCGAAGTGGATGAGGACGGTGGCAGAATCTCGCAGGAAGCGGTCACTGTGATCGAGGCGGGGACCGGTACCGGAAAGACCGTCGCCTACGGTGTCTCCGCTCTGCCACTGGCGAAAGCGCTGGATAAACGCCTGGTGATTGCGACAGCAACGATTGCGCTGCAGGAACAGATCGTTGGCAAGGATCTGCCTGATCTACGTGAAGAATCCGGCCTTGATTTTTCGTTCGCGCTGGCAAAAGGGCGGCGCCGATACCTGTGCCTGTCTCGACTCGATCGATTGTTGCAGGAACACGGCGGACAGAATCGTCTCCTGCCACTCTACGACGATGAGTTTGAGACCGATGGTGACTATCAGGTGCTCTATGAGTCAATGCTGGATCGTTACGGACGTGGCGAGTGGGATGGTGACCGGGACAGCTGGCCGAGTGAACTGGAAGCCGCGGCCTGGATGCCGGTCAGTACCGACCACAGTCAGTGTACGGGGCGGCAATGTACCTTCTACGAGAACTGCGTGTTTTACCGGGCACGAGAGCAGATCTATCGGGTGGACTGTATTGTGACCAACCAGGACCTCGTTCTCTCCGATCTGCTGATGGGTGGGGGTGTCGTGCTACCGGATCCCGAAGACACCATCTACATCTTTGACGAGGGGCATCACCTGCCCCGCAAAGCCATTGAACATCTGTCTTCCTTTGTTGCGCTGGATAGCACCAGTGACTGGCTGGCGACGCTCCCGGATATTCTGCAACGTTTGCAGGCTGAGACCGGGGATCAGGCGGTTCTGTACGACGGTCGGTATGTGCAGTGGATCGAAGACCTGCAGGTCGATCTGGGACGGTTGAAGCAGTCTTTGCTGCTCATCCTGGAGGATGCGGGGGGTCGTCAATACCGGTTTCCGAACGGTCAGGTGCCGGGCACTATTCGCGAATTCAGCGATGCTCTGGCGGGGGTTTTGAATGGACTTCATGAACGCGTTGCAGCGGTTGTGAATGATCTTGAACAGCGCCTCGCGGACAGTGAAGGTGACGATCAGCTGGAGTACTGGCTGGCATTGATTGGTGGCGCAGCGTCCAGATTGGAAGGGGCGGTGACGTTGTTGCGATCCTGGGCAGTTAAAGATGGTGATGATGCGCCACCGATGGCCCGTTGGTTTTCCGTGAGAGACAACGATGATGTAAGCGCGAGTTCAAGTCCGGTCGCGGTGCGGGATGATCTCCATGAGTTGCTGTGGACGCGCGCATTTGGCGCAGTTGTTACGTCGGCCACGTTGTCGGTAGGTGGGGATTTTCGTCGTTACGCGCTGGAGTCCGGGGTGCCGCAGAAAACCCTGTTTCGGGCGTTACCTAGTCCGTTTCGTTACGAGGAACAGGCGGAGCTGAATGTCCCTGCACTGACGGCAGATCCTCGGGATGCTGATGCGCACACGGAGATGGTGTCGGAAATGTTACCCGCACTATGTGAAGGTTGTCGTGGTGTGCTGGTGCTGTTTACGTCATGGCGCCAGATGCTTGCGGTGAAAGATATGCTCTCTGGCGAGATGGCCGATAGAGTGATGGCGCAGGGTGATCAGAGTCGAGCGGAGATCATCTCACGTCATCGAGAACGCGTTGATGATGATCGGCCGTCTGTCATTTTCGGCCTCGCGAGTTTTGCAGAAGGTGTGGACCTGCCCGGGGAGTACTGTGATCATGTGATCGTCGCGAAGATTCCCTTTGCAGTACCAGACGACCCTGTCGGTGCGACGTTGTGTGAATGGATTGATGCGCAGGGTGGTAACAGTTTTTCCGAGGTGATGATCCCGGATGCGGCGATTCGAATGGTTCAGGCGTGCGGCCGACTGATAAGAACCGAGACGGATACAGGCAGGGTAACGATCCTCGATCGCCGACTCGTGACACAACGATACGGAGAAACACTGCTGTCGGCCTTGCCGCCATTCCGACGTGTGATAAATCGCTGATACAGTCTCAGAAGGCGCCATGGTCAGTGGCGATGTGGCCAACCTTAACCAGGAAATAAACTGATGGACGATGAACGTAGTGCGTTCCAGGAAGAGTTTATCCGCCTTGCGGTAGTCGAAGGTATCGGCCCGGACTATGCGGAAAGCTACTACTCAATGTTGTTTGAGATTGCGACCGGGCTCGCCAGTCGCGCCGAAAAATTACTCATTGTAGGCATCGCGGGATCACAGGGGAGCGGTAAGTCCACGCTGGCGAAACTGCTGGCGACAGTACTGGAACGGGTCTATGAAAAAAACAGTCTCGTAATGTCTGTCGATGACTTCTACCTGACGAGAGAACAGAGAGAGGAGATGGGTCGCGACGTGCATCCGATGCTGTCTACCCGCGGGGTTCCCGGTACCCATGACACCAAGCTGATGCGCAGCGTCATTGACGACCTGAAGGCTGGCGAGAACACGGAAGTGCCGCATTTCGACAAAGCGGAAGATGACCGTGGTGGGTATACGCCGGTGGTGTCCCGGGACTTGTCGCTACTGATCATCGAAGGTTGGTGCTGGGGTGCTATGCCCGCTGCGAGTGACGAACTTGATCATCCGGTGAATGACCTTGAAAAGGAGGAGGATCCGGACGGTCGTTGGCGACACTATGTCAACGAGCAGTTGGCCCACGGGGGGTATCAGGAGATATTTGATGAGGCGCACACCTGTCTCTTCCTGTCTGTACCTGATTTGGAGGCGGTCGTTCGCTGGCGATGGCAGCAGGAACAGCGACTTGCGGAAACGCGCAGCGATGGTTCGAGGATCATGACCGAATCCCAAGTGAGGCGGTTTATCATGCATTACGAGCGCATAACGCGCCGCATGCTTGAGAGGATGCCCGAACGGGCAAACATCACACTGTATCTTGATGATCAACACAGGATCGGGCCACCCCCGCGCAAGTAATGGCCTTTTGAAAGCCTGGGATACCGCCTTCAAGCCTGTCCCCACGCGGGTGTTCTCAGGTTCAGGTTTGATTCAGAGAGCGCTGGCTATGCTTTCCTCCACAAATGAACACTGTGGAGACAGTCATGAAATTCCCAATCTTTAGCGCGTGTGCCATTTTCCTTGCCATCTCGATACCCGCGCAGGCTGCAGACATTGTCTACGACTATGCGACGGTTGTGGATTCGACGCCGCTGTTCAACACGGTGCGAATCTCGACCCCCAGAGAGGAATGCTGGGATGAGCGAGTCCCACACTATCGGAACCACCATAATGTTCGTAACAATGATGCACTGGGCTCGGTTCTGGGCGGTGTCATTGGTGGCGCCATCGGGAATGAAGTGGGTAACAGCAAGAAGAACAAGCAGGTAGGCGCCGTCGTGGGTGCGATTGTTGGTTCCACGATCGGCAAGTCGATCGCGAACAGTAACGGAAAGCGCCACGAAGACGTGTCGTATACGACCGAAGAGGTGTGTCGGGTCTACCAGGACTACCATGAAGAGGAACGGGTGATCGGATATTCCGTCAGATACCGTTACAATGATGAAACCTACACCACGCGAATGAAGTCAGATCCGGGTGAAACGATCAAACTCCGACTGGCTATTTCACCGGTCCGCTAGGAAACAACTGGGACGACCCTTACGGGAATGCTGCAACTGATGACAAGCAACAGGTCAACCATCGTTCAGATAGTCGCGCGGATTGCGATGATTGTACTGTTCGCCGCCAGCACCTCGATACACGCGGGGCCGGCGTTTGACAGGAAGATCCTACCCGGTCAGCAGCAGGGTGCGGTGCAGCCAGCTGAGAAACGTGCGGACAAGCGAAAGCCGGATCGGATTCTTCCGCGGGCACCTCGGATTGATGCGCGTGCTGCTGCTTCGAGGGTGCGGAAGTCCTATCAGGATCATCGTGTTCTTGCGATCAATCTGATTGACGGACAGGGACCACCGGTCTATCGAGTAAAAACGCTTTCTGATAAAGGTGTTGTTCGTTTTGTCTATGTTGACGGGATCAACGGAGAAGTCTTCGAGTAGGTGAGTTATGGCTAGATTGTTGCTCGTTGAGGATGAAGTCCAGCTGCGTGAACAGTTGATGGAAATTCTCGATCGCCACCAATACCAGGTGGACTATTGTGTCGATGGCGCGGAAGCCATCAGCTTCTCAGATCGACATGATTATGATATTGCGGTTGTCGACTTGGGGTTGCCTAGAGTGCCGGGCATGGATGTGATCCGTCATATTCGTGATACGAGCCACGACTATCCGGTTCTAATTCTAACGGCACGCGCTGACTGGCAGGACAAGGTGGATGGCCTGGGTGCTGGTGCCGACGACTATCTCGTCAAACCGTTCCACGTACAGGAGTTTCTGGCACGGTTGGAAGCGTTGCAGCGTCGCGCAGGGGGTAAGTTGAAACCGACCCTTGAGGCGGGGCCGATCGTCCTAGATACGCGTGCAAAACAGGTGTCCGTGCATGGCGAAGGCATCAGTCTGACCGCCTACGAGTACAACCTCATGGAGTACCTGATGCAACGTTCAGGGCAGGTTGTTTCAAAGTCCGAGCTTACGGATCATCTCTATGATCAGGATTTTGACCGTGACAGCAACGTCATCGAGGTTTTTGTAGGACGATTGCGCCGCAAGCTGGATCCTGACAATGTGCTGAAACCCATCGCCACAGTCAGGGGGCAGGGATACCGTTTTTCTCTGGCCTGATCCCAATCTTTGAAGCGCCAGGGTTACTCACTCCGACTTCGATTGCTGCTCAGCGCGGCGCTGACCCTGATTCTGTTTCTTGGTCTGACGGGTATCGTTCTGGATCAGGCGTTTCGACAGAGCGCTTGGCAGAACGTGGAGTCGACACTGACCGCTCAGGTGTATGGGCTGATCGCTGTTGCCGATCAGCAGGGAGATCTACTGTATCTGCCGGAGTTCGTGCAGGAGCCGGGTTTCAACAGGCTGGGTTCAGGGCTGTTTGGTCTGTTGCTTGACGGCAAGGGGCGAGAACTCTGGCGAAGCCAGTCCGCTGTGGTTATCGACTATTCGGGTCTAATAGACGAGATCGAAACAGCGATTGTTGGTGACCCTTACTTTACACATTCCAAGGTGCCAGATGCCTTTGTCCTGAGCTACAAGGTGCTTTGGCAACTGGGACCGGAGCAGTCCTCTCAGTACACGTTCGTGGTCTTGCGCAACCCCGATGCGTATGAAGATGAAGTGGCGTCCTTTCGCGGGAGCCTCTGGTTCTGGCTTGCCGTTGTGGTTGTGGGACTGACGTTTGTGCAATGGCTGGTGATGCAATGGGGTCTTTCATCTCTGTCCCGCGTCGCTGATGAATTGCGTTCACTGGAGTCTCGGGAAGGCAGCCTGCTTGCGGGAGACTACCCGACAGAAATTGAAGGTGTCACCCGAAATCTGAATCTGCTCATTACAGCTGAACGTGCGCAGCGAGAGAAGTACCGGACTACGCTGGCCGATCTGGCGCACAGTTTGAAGACACCGTTGACGATTCTCTCGAACAGCACCACACGATTGTCGGAACAACATGAGGAGACGGCGCAGCTGATTACCGATCAGGTGCGTCGCATGAATGATCTGGTCAGCTATCAACTGGAACGAGCAGTAGCATCCTCCAGCCAGATTGTCAGACAGGCAGTCTCGATTTCATCGTGTGCGGAACGATTGAAACAGGCACTGACCAAAGTCTACCAGTCGGATGGGGTCACGCTTTCGCTGACAGTAGAAGATGAGACGTTTTACGGTGATGAGAGAGACTTTATGGAGTTGTTGGGGAACCTGCTTGACAATGCCTGTAAGTATGGCGGTGGAACGGTTTGTCTGAGAGTTGTTGGCGGCGACCTGTTGACACTGATCGTTGAAGATGACGGCCCGGGTATCCCGTCTGAACGACGAGCAGCCATCATGGAGCGGGGGACCCGTCTCGACTCGGACACGCCTGGTCAGGGTATCGGACTGGCCGTCGTCGCGGAGATTGTTGCGCGATATGGCGGAAAGGTTGTCGTTGGTGATGCAGAGATTGGCGGCGCGCGATTTACGGTGACCTTCCCGCTTTGATCGGTTTGCTCACCCTGTGAATTGCACATTGTCTGTCGTCCGAGGCATCGCTATGCTCAAACGCCGTTACATCACCTAGGAAGCTAACAATGGCACAGCTCAATACCGTCACCGGGCCCATTGATTCCAGTGAACTAGGGTTCACACTCATGCACGAACACGTCATGGTCGGTGCAAGCGGGCTCTATACGCATTACCCGGATTTGCTCGGTGATCAGCGGGAAGAACGTGCTATCGAAAGCCTTAAGCAGGCCAAGGCGGCAGGAATTGATACGATGGTTGATGCGACGACGTTCGATCTCGGTCGTAATCCGGAGTTGCTTAGAGACGTCGCGGCGGCATCGGGTATGAATATCATCAACACGACGGGTTGGTGGCTGGATGTTCCCCGATTTCTTCGAGGGGTCTCACCAGACCAGATGGCGAAGGAATTTATCCGTGACGTAGAAGAGGGCTTCCGTGGAACCGACATCAAGGCAGGTATTCTGAAGTGTGCTGCAGACTTTGAGAGCGTTACACCGGAGCTGGAAGTCATGGCGCGTGCGGTATCACGAGCGCATGTCGCGACGGGTTTGCCAATCATGGTGCACTCGTATCCGACCGGGCATGTCGCCAGGCGTCAGATACAAATTTTCCGCGAGGAAGGCGTGGATCTAACGCGGGTCAAGATTGACCACTCGAACGACACAACCGACATTGAATATCTGAAGTGGATTCTTGATCAGGGATGTTATCTGGGTTTGGATCGGTACCCGGGTCGGCTAGTGAGTCCCCATATGCGCACCGTGACGTTGAAACGTCTGATTGATGACGGCTTCTCGGATCGGCTTTGTCCTTCCCACGACTGTATCTGCCTCGGCGTCATGAAACAGAACGCGGATGGGTCGATGCCCCAGGAACACGAACACAAGCGACATAACCTCCTAGAGTACCTGTATATCCGCAAGGAGGTCATTCCTGACCTGCAGGAGATGGGGGTATCGGATATGGTGATTCAAGGCCTGTTTACCGATAATCCACGACGATTCTTTGAAGGAACATGACGATATGCCTGCAATCGATTTTGGACCCCCTGGAACAACTGATCGGTGACTGGAACGGTGACAGTGGCAGGGATGTGTCACCGCGTGAGAGCGCGGAAGGACTTATAGATGCAGACTATCGCGAGAGACTCCTGGTCGAGGAGGTGGGTGACGTCACGAACGCGGGTTCCCAGACGCTGGTCGTGGTTCGCTATCATCAGGTGGTGACGCGCCTCTCGGATGGTCTGGTGTTTCACGATGAAATGGGCTTTTACCATTTCGATGCGGATTCCGGGTTGCTGTCCTGTACCTTCTGTATTCCACGAGGCGTTGCCCTGCACGCCAGAACTCGGTGACGACGGCTGGCGGGTTTCCCTGAAGATGATGGGTGTTGCCGAGTCCGCCTTCATGGCGAACAAGGCGACCACCGAGGGGTTCCGTCGAGACTTTCGTGCGTCAGGAGATGAACTGTGGGATATCAGCAGCAGATTGACCTGGGGATATACGGCCATGCATTCGAAAACACTGACGAAAATACCCTGACCCGATTTCCCTGAGCTTTTCTTCCCAAGATTTCCCCTAGGATACGTACCGGAACAGGTCGCACAATAATTGCCGGAATACCGTTCAGCCTGTGTGCGACCACCCCGGGCGTCTTGAGCGTGAAGAATCCAGATTCAGGTGGCAAACTGCTCACTCGATCATCATACCCTGTGGAATGGACATGACGGACTCCTTGGACATTCTCGAACCGCGAGATTGGCGTGAACTTCGCGACCAATTCCAGAATGTGGAACCCTTTCCGTCTATCTCTATCGATAACTTTCTTACTGCAGAAGCTGCGTGCGGTATCGCGGAATCCTATCCAACCTACAGTGAAGCCCACGAGATGGGTATGGAGTTTCTTCCGGTTAACTCCAAGAAGAAAATCCAGGTGACTGAAGAGGAGAAACTTCCAGAACCCGTTGCGGGACTCTCACGCATGTTGGCCAGCTCGGAGTTTCGAACGTGTCTGACAGAGATGACCGGGATCCCGTCCCTTCGCTGGGACGATCATCTTGGTGGTGGGGGCATGCACTCTCTTTAGATGCAGGGACTTTGGATGCTCACGTGGACTTCAATTTTTCTGACCACCTGCAAGTGTACCGAAGGTTGAACATCCTGATCTACCTGAATCCTGTCTGGGAATCGTATTGTCACCGTGGTTCAGCAACCCGGCCTAAAGTTGTTAGGATCAGGCAGTGCAAGATCAGGGTTTACCGAGGGAGTTTGTAATGAGTGACGCACCAGACTGGTTCTGGAAGGCTGTTGAGACACCCGTCACAGATGGCCAGGTGACGGTCAATGACTGTGACATTCACTTCCAATCATGGAGTGACGCAGGAAAGCCGGGGTTGCTGTTTGTCCATGGCCACAATGCTCATGCCCATTGGTGGGACTTTGTGGCACCCTTTTTCCAGTCGCATTTCCATACGGCCGCACTGGACCTGTCAGGCATGGGTGACAGTCACCATCGTGATGATTACGACTCTGAAACGTATGCCGAGGAGATCATCGCGGTGCTGGACGCGCTGTCCATGCCTGAGGACACTATCGTGGTGGCGCATAGTTTCGGTGGTGCTATGGCGCTGCCTGCCGTTGCTGCCAATAGCGATCGCGTAGGGGGCCTCGTACTGGTGGATTCGGGTGTACGGCACCCGGACGACGTGAAGGAACGGGAGGAGAATCAGGAGCCGGAGCGTTTACCTCGATCCAAGATCTATCCCGAGCGAGAGGTTGCGATCGCTCGTTTCAGATTACAGCCTCCTCAGCAATGTGACAATCAATATGTCGTTGACCATATCGCCCGGCATTCGGTTGAGTATGACGATGGTGGCTGGGTGTGGAAGTTTGACGAGGAGCAGTCTCTTCGCATGACCTACGAGGGCGACCTTGAGAACAGTCTGTCAGAGATCAATGTGCCAATCGCCCTCATCTACGGCGAAGACAGCGCAAGCTACAGTCGTCGGTCCGCTGAGTACATGCAGTCGCTGAAGCCGACGATGAATCTGTTTCCGATATCAAACGCACAGCATCACGTCTTTCTGGATCAACCACTCGCTTTCATACAGACACTGGCAGTCATTCTGAAAGACTGGGGGAGGAACATTCCGTCAGCTGAGTTGTTGAATCCATGATGGCCTTTCTGGTGCTGCTTGCGCTGTCTTTGGTCTGCGTTGGCGGTCGCAGGGCGGAAGTGCTGCAACACTGACCCTAGTGATGGCGCTGGGCGTCGCGCTGGCCAGCCTGGTGGTTGCGTTCGCTGACAGGACGGTTTTGACGATCTCAGAGAGCCAATGTCCTTCAGTCTTGTGCTGGTCGTCTATGCCAGCATGTTCAAGCTCATTCATGGGTTGATTTTCGGACTCACTCTATGGATCGGACATTGGCGTCTTGTCCACGGTCCATCGAAACCGGGTATCGCAACAGCGGAGAAGTCCGGGTGACAGGACCTGTGAACTTCAGGAAAATGTGCATAAAAAAAGGAGCCGAGGCTCCCTTTTTTAAGCGAGTTGAAGGATCAGTTGATCGCTTCGAACAAACCGGCAGCGCCCATGCCACCACCAATACACATACTGACGATGCCGTACTTCTGATTGCGACGGTTCAATTCGCGTAGTACGTGACCTGTCAGTCGAGAACCGGTCATGCCAAACGGGTGCCCAATGGCGATAGATCCGCCGTTGACGTTGTATTTTTCAGGATCAATATTGAGTTCATCTCGGCAATAGACGCACTGGGAAGCAAAAGCTTCGTTCAGTTCGACCAGGTCGATGTCCTTTTGAAGATCCAGGCCTGTGCGCTCCATCAATCGAGGGATTGCGAAGACTGGGCCGATACCCATCTCATCAGGTTCGCATCCAGCGACTGCAAAGCCTCGGAAGTAACCCATGGGCTCAAGACCGAGTTGTTCAGCGCGGTCTGCACTCATGATCAACGTCATTGATGCGCCATCGCTCAGCTGTGATGCATTGCCTGCTGTGACGGTACCGTCTTCTTCGAAAGCAGGCTTCAGCTTGGCCAGCCCCTCGGCGTTGGTTTCCGGACGGTTACACTCATCACCGACACACTCTGCGTCTACAATTTCGAATTCACCGGTTTCCTTGTTGGTGATCTTCTTCATTTTGGTTTTCATTGGAACGATTTCGTCATCGAACAACCCGGCTTGCTGAGCAGCTGCGCAGCGCAATTGGGATTCGAGTGCGAATTCATCCTGGTATTCACGAGACAGGTTGTATCGACGTGCAACCACTTCTGCGGTGTTTCCCATCGCCATAAAGATGGCGGGAGAAATGTCACGGATCGTGGGGTGAATGTCGGATTTACCGCGGGTCTGACGACCACCTGCAGAAATCGACTCAACACCACCTGCGATTGCGACATCGGCACAGCCACTGGCGATTTGGTTCGCCGCAAAAGCGATGGAGTTCAAACCAGAAGAACATGCTCGACTGATGGTCGAACCTGCGGTGGTAATTGGCAGTTTCGACAGCACAACTGCCAGTCGAGCCAGGTTGCCGCCCTGCTCACCTTCCTGACTGGCGCATCCAACGATGACATCTTCGACTTCAGCCGGATCAAGCTTTGAATTGCGATCAAGCAGCGAGTCAATACAATGCGCGACCAAGTCGTCTGGCCTCGCCAAATTAAAGGATCCCCGATGGGACTTGGCCAGGCCTGTCCTGACACTATCTACAACGACTACGTCGCGCATTCTCATTCTCCAAAGTTGCTTTTAACGTGCACACAAGGACCGGTATTGTGCACGCACCCCTGAGGAAGTACAACCAGCGGGAAACGGCTGAGTCAGGGCCCGAGGGCGGTAGTGAACAACCCTGGGTTCAGCCGATTTTATCCAGGCTAGACCGCAGGTGTTCGGTGCTTTCCATCAGCCCGCCAGGGCGGTTGCGGCTAAGCCAGCAGGCCTTATGCCGGTCAATCAGTGACAGTAGTTCGCGGCGTAGTTCTGATGGGCGACCAATACCGTTCTGCAGACGTTGTATGCGACGGATACCGTGTGCGGCCATATCTGCAGCCGTTGTGAGTTCATCTGACACAATCCGATCCTCGAGCACACTTGCGCGTTCTGCCAAGCCGCTCAGGCGTCTCAGCAGGTTGCTGGCACGGGTGGGTTTGATGGACAGCGCGACGTCCTCGCCGAGCAGACCCGGAAACAGACCGTGATTGAAGGGTGTACTGTTGCGACAACGCACCCCGGATGCTGCATCGAGGCCACCCATTGACATGATAAGCCGAGCGGCTTTACGGCTGATCTCAAATATATCTGCAAGACCTGTAGTAATATCCTGTTCCGTTGGAGTTCGTCCTGTCCATGCATGGACAGCGGCGACGATGAACCCGGGATAACTGAACGGGAGGTATTGATGGTGTCCCCGGTCACCCCAATCGGTCACTAGGAGACCCTTGGCGCCAAACCGTCGCCCCTGCTCCGCGGCCCTGCGAATGTTTCGGCGCATATTGTCGGTGCGTCCGAGAATGGCGTTCCAGCTACCGGTGCCGGGACAGACATAGAAAGGCATACCTGACGCCGCGACTGCGCGGCATTCCCTGGGAAACGGATGATTGGCTTCATACCCCCACAACATTGCGGTGGCATCTTGTGGTAGTTCCGGGAGGACTTCCGGGTTTGTGATGACAACGTCAGCCCAGATCATCGCCTGCTTTCCATGGAGTTTAACGAGTTGATCGATCTGCTGAAGAAATCGGGTGTACACCTTCATATGGCCTAGCCGACGACACCGTTGTCGGCTGCGCCCGGTTCCGAGTTCCCAGGGTTCGTCTCCGCCGATATTGAAGCTGTTCGCGTCATGCATAGGGAGAAACTGATCGTATAGTTCGGCGAGGAGATTCAGGGATGCTCTGGTAGGCGTCAGCGTCGATCCCCAGGGGATCCGCTGGCCGGTGAGAGGGTGCTCGAAACCGTCCGGGCTCTCCGCAAGGTGTTTATAGTCAGAGTGACGTAACCAGCGTTCGAAGTGACCAAAGGAATTGAGATTGGGTACGAGCTTCATAAAGCGCGCCTGACAATAAGCTTGTATCTTCAGCAGTTCGGTCGCAGTGATCGGAGAAGCGTCCTTCCACACAGTTTCGTGACCATCAAAGGCGAACGTATGTTCGACATAGAGCTGCAGCTGGTTGAATTTCAGTGTGGCCAGCTGGTCAATGAGCACGAACAAGATCTCCATACTGGGTACCTTGCATCGACTCACGTCGAGCATAACCCCGCGTTCAGCGAATACGGGCGCATCCCGGATTGTCAGGCATCGAATCCGTCTTTGACTCTGACGAAGTATCTGAGCCAGTGTTGACAGCCCATAGTTCAAACCGGCAACGCAACTTGCGGTCAACCGTACACCCGACGGTCGGATCACAAGTCGATAGGCCTCCTCGTCTAGGGCATCGTCTTCGTCGATACTGATGAGGGGTTCCGAAACCGTGGGGCCATAGGTGATCTTTAGGCGCTCATCCTCTGCGAGCGCCACAAGTCTCCTCCGGATCCGAGGGTCTGATGCCTGTTGCGACCTTACGCTGATCGTTGCATTGCTGACTGAACGGCTTAACCAGACACCCTGTGCAGCGGGTTTCAGGTACCGGGGTTGCGGGTGAATGTGCATGCCTGATTAAGGCACGTGCACTTTGGGTTGTCGAGTTGGGGTAGACAGGACAGACTTCAGGTGTCTGGGCAGTAGTCGGCCAGCCACCAGTCCGGGATGGGGAAACAAAAATCGTGAAATATCTTGTGGCGATTGATCAGGGAACGACCAGCAGCCGTGCCATTCTGTTTGATAGACAAGGGCAGCTGTGTGGCGTTTCCCAAAAGGAATTTGGCCAGTTTTTTCCGGATGATGGTTGGGTAGAACACGACGCCAATGAGATCTGGAAGACGACCGTGGAAGTCGTCCGGGACCTCATGGTCAAAAACGGACTCACGACGGGTGATCTGATTTCTTTCGGGATTACGAACCAGCGGGAGACCACAGTCGTATGGGACCGTGGAACTGGTGAACCATTACATCGCGCCATTGTGTGGCAGGATCGTCGTACCGCAGACTGGTGTGAGGCGCAGTCGGGATCTACATTTGCGGAACTGGTGACGGAGCGCACCGGGTTGCTGGTGGACCCGTATTTTTCAGCCACCAAGCTGGCGTGGCTGCTGGATCACGTGGATGGATTGCGTGAACGGGCGGAACGCGGTGATGTTGCATTCGGAACGATCGATGCCTACCTGTTGTACCGGCTGACCGATGGTAGGGTTCATCGTACCGATGCCACTAACGCCTCTCGTACAATGCTGTATGACATTCACAGGGGTTGCTGGGACAACGAGATTCTCTCAGCACTCAGCATTCCCGCCGCGATGATGCCTGAGGTCTGTGACTGTGCATTCGACTTTGGTGTGACGCAGCTGTTCGGGGACGACGTACCGATTCGAGGTATGGCCGGTGATCAACAGGCAGCATTGATTGGCCAGGGGTGCTTTCGCGAGGGGGAAATCAAAAGCACCTACGGCACCGGGTGTTTTGTCATCGTCAACACGGGCAACCATGCGCTCAAGTCCGACAATCGACTGCTCAGTACGGTCGCGTATCAGCTGGAAGGTCAGAAAACCTATGGTCTAGAAGGGAGCATTTTTGTTGCGGGTGCTGCGGTCCAGTGGCTACGAGACGAAATGCAACTGATCCGATCTGCATCGGACACCGAAGGGCTGGTGTCTGATGCCGGTGGGGTTTATCTTGTGCCGGCCTTTACGGGGCTTGGTGCACCTTACTGGGATCCGAACGCACGCGGCGCACTCGTGGGTCTTACGCGCGATAGTGGAATCCCTGAAATTGTGACGGCCACACTACAGTCAGTCGGCTATCAAACCCGTGACCTGATCGACGCCATGGTTGCCGATGGTGTTTCAGTATCAGCCGTAAGGGTTGATGGCGGTATGGTGGTGAACAACTGGGTAGTCCAGTTTATTGCAGACATGTTGGGTAAGCCCATTCAAAGACCCGTCGTCACGGAGACGACGGCCCTAGGCGCGGCGCTTCTGGCAGGATTGCAGTCTGGGGTTTTCAAGGACCTTGATGCGCTGGCAGAACTTTGGCAACTCGATCGATCCTATTCGCCAAAAATGGCCCCGGAGCGGGCGGAAACCCTGTATCGAGGCTGGCAGGGCGCCGTTCGTCGGGTACGGTCTTACGTCTGAGTATGCTAGGCTAGTTGCGGAACGTGCGCGTGAGCCACCATCCCTACATGGACACCCAAACCCAACATACACAATACAAACTTACCCGGCACCAATAGGGTGCCAGGATCGGTCAGATCGTTACGATTGGTCTGGCAATGTTGCTGCATCAAGTGTTGATCTGGGGAGCATGGCTGTCGGGTGTGGTCAGTTTTCAACCAGAACAGATGGGTATGCTCACCATCGCGTGCGCACTACAACAATACGTAGGGTTTCGAAGCAGGCGACAAGCTGCTCAAGGAACTTGCCGCGTTACTATACAGCCAGATAGGGGACAACAACATCACGTTGTCTCGTCTCGGTGGCGGTGAAGTCGGCGTACTGCTTGAGAACTGCAACGCTGAGAGTGGTCAAACAGTGATCAAGCAATTTGCAGATGCGGTGAAGAATTACAGGTTCCAGTAGAGGGAAGATACAATTTCACTGACTGTGAGTTGCGGTGTGGTCAATGTAGACAAGGATATGGACAGCATGCTCGAGCATTCTTCAGGGAGCCGATGCTGCCTGTTATGCAGCAAAAGATGCGGGTCGCGACCGGATCCATTTCTACGAGGCGGATGACCTGCAGTTGGAACATCGCAGAAACGTGATGGATTTCGTGGGCCAGATTGATAGAGCACTCGAAGAAGATCGTTTTATTCTGGACTGCCAGAAAATCGCACATGTTGATGAAGACTCTGGCGAGCACGCGCACTATGAGATTCTGCCGACGTTACTGGATGAGAATGGCGAGTCGATGCCGCCATAGGACTTCATCGTCGCCGTAGAAACCTTCAATCGTATGTGCGCCATTGATCGCTGGGTCATCAAGAATGCGTTCAAGTTCATCGCTGACTCCATTCTCAAACTCGACGAACTAGGTGCATTTTCGATCAATCTGTCTGGCAATTCGCTGACTGAGCCAGACTTCATGGAATACGTTCTTGAGCAGTTCAATGAAACTCGTCTCCCGACATCGCGGATCTGTTTCGAGATCACTGAGACTTCAGCGATTGGCAGCTTGGACGATGCTATCGAATTCATGGGCAAGAAGACTATCGCTGAGTATGTCGAGGATGAAGAGATCCTCGAAATCCTGAGGGAAATCGGGGTCGACTTTGCCCAGGTATACGGTAGTAGGAGAAAGATGCCGATCGACGAACTTCTCGCTCAACTCTGATCGAGGGCCGCCGTCTAACTGATCCAGGGCCGTTCTAGCGGCTCGAGGCTGTTGCTGCGCATGCGGGGCTCAAGGCTGTTCTTCCACAAGCGT
>NTKD01000053.1 GCA_002457275.1 OM182 bacterium MED-G24 | reverse complement strand
TTGTGAAGCCAAAGCGTTCATCGCAGACGCACGTTGTGAGAAGGCCGCGATCGATGCGCTCATAGACAATCCCGGGGTAGAGATTGCGCTGGCAACCGGGGGTTCGATCAAGGGCTTTTCTGACTACGACGAATCGCTGGGAAAGCACAGCGGTGACAACATTCCCGATCCGGTGTCGGGCACTCAGATGCTGTATACCTCAGGGACGACAGGACGTCCCAAGGGTGTCTACCGGCCGCGGGAGCAACCGGCGGCCGCATCACCCACACCCACACCCGATCTATCCGACGAACGACAAGAGGCGCGGCAGGAACAGCCGTCTGCGCCACGAAACCAGTCCCAGGCACAGAACCAGGGCCAGAGTGCCGCCGCCTACAATCCTGAGACGGATCTGTGCCTGTGTACCGGTCCCGCATATCACGCCGCACCGCTGGCCTTCAATATCAACTCACCCCTGATACAAGGTGTGGGTACTGTCCTTATGGACAAGTGGGACGCGGAAGAGACGCTTCGATTGATCACAGAACATGGCGTCACCCACACGCACATGGTCGCAACGATGTTCCATCGCCTTCTGGGACTGCCGGAAAATGTCAGGGCGAAGTACGACGTCAGCGGCTTACGGTTTGTGCTGCATGGCGCCGCCCCATGCCCGGTCCATGTGAAACACGCCATGATGGAATGGTTGGGGCCGGTGATTCACGAGTACTACGCGGCGACCGAGGGTGGTGGCGGATTCTTTATCGGTCCACAGGAATGGCTTCAGAAGCCCGGGAGCGTTGGCAAAACGCCCGCAACAGCTGATAACCGAATACTGGATGATGATGGTAACGAGTTGCCAGCCGGTGAAGTGGGTACGATCTATTTTCGTGCACCGGTGACACGGTTCGAATACTTCAAGGACCCGGAAAAAACAGGCAAGAGCTATCGGGGTGAATACTTCACACTGGGTGATATGGGCTATTTTGACGAGGATGGTTATCTCTTCCTCACGGGACGAAACGCAGAGACGATCATCTCTGGTGGCGTGAATATCTATCCACAGGAGACCGACGATGTCCTGTTGCAGCATCCGGCTGTCTCTGACTGCTGCACCGTGGGTATTCCGAATGATGAATGGGGTGAAGAGGTCAGATCGGTGGTGATGCTGAACGACGGTTTTGAACCCGATCAATCGCTGGTTGATGAGCTCATTGCCTTTACACGTGAACAGTTACCCGCATTCAAGTGTCCACGCACACTGGACTTTGTGGATGACCTGCCACGGCTTCCTTCCGGCAAAATACAACGTCGCGTTGTTCGTGAACCCTACTGGGCGGGGCTAGAGAAGCAGATATGAAATTGATCGAGCAGGGTCCTTCTATTTTCCATCAGACGATCTGTCAGTGCGGCGTCGTATGCCTCGCGGTGGTGGCGTTATTGTCCGGGTCATCTGCGTTTGCGGCGAGTACCGAAGCGACCTACGGCACGCGGGGAATGGTGGTGTCCCGGTCGGTCCATGCCTCCGCCGCAGGTGTCCAGATCATGAAGGACGGAGGTAATGCCATCGACGCGGCGGTCGCCACCGGGTTCGCATTGGCGGTAACGTACCCGTCCGCCGGAAACATCGGTGGCGGTGGTTTCGCGGTCGTTCGTCTGACAGATGGTTCCGTGGTGACTCTTGATCACCGAGAACGTGCGCCACTGACGGCGACTGAAGACATGTACCTCGATGAAAACGGTGACGTTATCTCTGGTCTGTCGACTCGCAGCCATAAGGCCGCAGGTGTACCTGGGTCCGTCGATGGTCTGCTGAGGCTGCTGGAAACCCATGGCACGATGTCGCGCTCCGAGGTGATGGCGCCAGCCATTCGTCTGGCGCGTCGAGGTTTCCCACTCGACCACGATCTGGTCCGTCAGTTCACGCGCGTGCTGCCGTCAATGGCATCGTATCCGGCATCTGTTGCGAAGTTCTCCAGGGAAGGAACGCCCTATGAGGTCGGAGATATCTGGCGGCAGCCAGATCTTGCGAAGGTCCTTAGGCGAATTGCGCGCGACGATCGTGAAGGGTTCTATGCAGGAGAGGTTGCAAGAAAGATCGTGTCCGAGATGAAAGAGGGTAATGGGGACATCAGCCTCGCTGATCTACGCGACTACAAGTCCATCTGGCGCGATCCGGTTCACGGCAGCTATCGCGGGTATGAGATCTGGGGTATGGGGCCGCCTTCTTCCGGCGGGGTGCTCGTGGTCCAGATGCTGAACATGCTCGAGCCGCACAACTTGAAGGAGATGGGTTGGGGCAGTGCCGCTTCGGTTCATCACATTGTAGAAGCGGCGCGCCGGGCGTATGCAGACCGCGCGGAATATCTGGGGGATCCGGACTTTGTCGATATACCCATCCCCGAGTTGGTTTCGAAGGACTATGCGCTCAGTCGATTTGCAGGTTTTGATGTCGAGGCTGCAAGTGATTCTGATGCGATTGGACCCGGTTTGACCGACCTGCCGCGCGAGAGCCGTGAGACCACACATTTTTCCGTTGCGGATGGTGACGGCAACCTGGTCTCTCTGACCACGACTTTGAACAGCGGTTACGGGAACAAGATCGTAGTCCCGGGCACCGGTATTCTGCTCAACAATGAAATGAATGATTTTTCGATCAAACCCAATACACCGAACCAGTATGAACTGATCGGGCGTGAAGCGAATGCGATAGGACCGGGTAAACGGATGCTCAGCTCGATGTCACCGACGATTGTCACGAAAGACGGTGCACCGGTATTGGCGACCGGTTCGCCAGGTGGTTCCACCATTATCATGACGACGCTCCAGGTGTTGATCAATGTGATTGACCACGGTATGCCCATTGAGGATGCGGTCGCGCAGCCACGAATTCATCACCAGTGGCGTCCCGAGCGCGTCACCCACGAGCGCTACGCCTTGTCGAAGGAGACACGTGACGTCCTTGAAGCGATGGGCCATGAGCTGCGCGCGTCAAGATGGGGGAGGGGTATCGGCGATGCGAACAGTATTGAAATCAGGGACGGTATACTGAGAGGCACAAAGGACCCGCGCGCAGTGGGCGCCGCCATTGGATATTGAGAACACGAGGCCCCTAAAACAAACCTCGAAGAGAAAGGATTTCGTTGGTGACACTCGAGTGCTTTAAGGCCTATGACATTCGCGGCCGCGTGCCGGACCAGTTGAATGAAGACGTGGCCTATGCCATCGGGCTTGCTTATGCCCGTTTTCTGAACCCCAGGAAGGTGGTGGTTGGACACGATATTCGACTATGCAGTCCGGATCTGACAGATCAACTGGTTGAGGGACTTAACGACGCGGGAGTGGATGTTGTTCACATCGGGCAGTGTGGCACTGAGGAGATCTATTTCGCGACCGAACATTTCAAGATGGATGGTGGCATTGTTGTCACTGCCAGCCACAACCCGAAAGACTACAACGGCATGAAACTGGTGCGAGAGGAGTCAAAACCGATCAGTGGTGATACGGGGCTCAATGACATCAGGGAAATGGCGGAGGAATGGTTGTCCGGAGATAGGAAGCGTGGTTCTACCGGCACCAGGGGTACGCTCTCCCAGCTTGCTCATCGTGATGACTATCTGGATCGGCTGATGAGTCACGTGAACCTGGAGACGGTGAAACCCCTCCGTATTGTGGTCAATGCCGGTAACGGTGCCGCGGGACCTGTGCTCGATGGTCTGGCAAAACGATTGCCTTTTAAGTTCATTCGTCTGCACCACGAACCGGACGGCAGTTTTCCGCACGGTGTGCCCAATCCTCTACTGGTTGAGAATCGCAAACCGACGGCGGATGCGATCCTGCAAAACAAGGCTGATCTGGGTATTGCGTGGGACGGTGATTTTGATCGCTGCTTCTTCTTTGACGAGAACGCCCGCTTTATCGAGGGATACTATATCGTGGGATTGCTGGCTGAAGCGTTCCTGCAACGTAACGAGGGTGCTGCCGTTGTGCATGATCCGCGACTGACGTGGAATACGGTCGATATTGTGAATGCGACAGGAGGGCGCGCCGTGATGAGCAAGACCGGGCACGCTTTCATCAAGGAAAGAATGCGTCTTGAGAATGCGGTGTATGGTGGTGAGATGAGTGCGCATCACTACTTTCGAGACTTCGCATACTGCGACAGCGGCATGGTGCCATGGTTGCTGGTGACTCAGTTGATGTCGGACAAAGACCTCTCAATGGCACAGCTAGTGGATGAGCGGATGGCACTGTTTCCGGCAAGCGGTGAGATCAATCGCCGTGTGGATGATGCCGCGGCGGTGCTTACAGCGATCGAATCCCGGTTTCAGGGTGACGCAGAATCAGTGGATCACACGGACGGACTCTCGATGGTGATGGGAGACTGGCGATTCAACGTCAGAATGTCGAATACAGAACCTGTGGTTCGTCTGAATGTAGAGTCCCGCGGTGATGAAACGTTGATGCAGGCGAAGACACAGCAGGTCCTGGCGCTGTTGGGCGGCGAGCCTGCATGAGCTGGATCGGTAAGCTCCTGGGTGGCGGGCTTGGCCTCGTCGTTGGTGGTCCCCTTGGGGCAGTACTCGGTGTGGTCATTGGCCATCACGCCATCGACAATAACGAGTCGATCACTTTTGATGCTGTCGAGACTCGTCAGAGTGTCTACTTCACGGCCGTGTTTTCGCTACTGGGAAAGGTCGCGAAAGCCGATGGTCTGGTCACGAAGGAAGAGATCGCTCTGGTCGAACAGGTGATGGCCAGCAATCCTGCGTTCACTCCAGAGGTGCGGACGCTTGCGATTGAGATCTTCAATGCGGCACGTGATGATGAAACAGACTACCTGGACTATGCGGTCCAACTGCGGGATACGTTTGGCAACGCGCCGCCGGTTCTCGCATCTATTCTGCAGATACTGACCTCTGTGGCCCATGCGGATGGACACCTGCATGACATTGAACGTGAGATGCTTGGCAATATTGCGAGCGTATTCGGGATGCAATATCGCGACGCCGCTGGTGCGACCCGCGACAATGAACTGGCGAAGTCTTACGCGCTTCTGAACTCAGAACCGGGCGATACACTGGCAGTGATCAAACGTCGGTACCGGAAACTTGCCATGGAGTATCACCCGGACCGGGTGCAGTCTCAGGGCCTGTCACCAGAATTTGCCAAAGATGCGGAAGATCGTTTCAAGGACATCCAGTACGCCTGGGACGTGCTGGAGAAGGAACTCGCCTAGTTGTTTCGTCTCTCCTGGAGTTTTAGGGGAGAGAGACTACTGTGCTGATCCCCAGCGGCGCTCGTTGTCGACGCGTTCTGCCGTTCGTGTGGACAGTGAAAGAATGTCCAGGAGCACATTGCCAGCCGCGCGGATGTAGACATCCGGGGGTGGTGTCTCCTCTTCGGTGATCGACTCATCCACTGTTGCGACCTCCGTGGTCTCCGTGTCCACCGCCTCTTCACCGTCTGAATCCGGAGTCGCGTTCGCTAGGATGGCCGCAGCCGTATCCTGCTCTCCGGTGACCACCTCGGTTTGGGTGTCGTCCGATGAGTCTGAAGATGATGAGAGCTCATCCAGCGAATCGATTTCAGGCAATCCCTGAGCCACGCGTTTCCGGTTTTCAAGCGACAGCCAGAACTGGTTGTTGTCTTCTTTCTCGCTGAGCCGGGTTTCCTTGTTCAGAGAAATCGCCTCGCGATTTGAGAGTTCATGGCGGTAGGCCACTGCATCGGCAACGTACTGGTATTCTGGATCTACCGACACCCGCTTGTTGTGTCGGGTCGTTAGTTCCGGGATCAGTTCTCCGATCTTGCCATGAGGGCGATAGATCGTAGAAGGAATCTCGGCGTAGGGGAGTGAATCCTCAAGCGTGTTCTCGCCGACAAGTTCGAGGTTATATCGTGATGGATAGACGATATCGGGGATGACGCCACGATGCTGCACGGACTCACCATTGATGCGGTAGAACATGGCCTGAGTCACTTTCAGCTGACCGTGATTCAACGCGAGCAGTTGTTGAACGCTGCCTTTGCCGAACGTCTGGGATCCGAGCACAACCCCCCGACCGTAGTCCTGGATGGCGCCGGCGAAAATCTCGGAAGCGGAGGCACTTCCACGGTTCACGAGTACCGCCAGCGGGCCGTCGTAGGCTGTCATGATATCAGTGTCCCGATAGATCATGATCTCGTCCTGGCGCTGATCGCGAACCTGTACCGTTGGACCATATTCTATGAAGAGACCAACCATTGTGCGTGCCTCATCGAGACCGCCACCGGTATTGTCACGAAGATCGATGATGATCCCTGATACGTCTTCATCTTCCAGTTCAGTGAGCAGGCGACGTACATCCCGGGTGGTACTGCGGAAGTCTGCTTCGCCTCGCGCGTAGGCTGCGAGGTCGACGTAGAAAGCGGGAACGTCAATCACACCGATTTTGTGCGTTGCCCCGAATTGTTCTATTTCGATGACCTCGGATTTCGCGGACTGATCCTCGAGCTTGACTGTATTCCGGGTGATCTGTACGACCTGGGTTCCATCGGTATCCGCAGAACGGACCTGGAGCCGCACGACAGTGTTTTTCGGTCCGCGAATCAGATCCACCACCTCATCAAGGCGCCAGCCGATGACGTCGGTGATATCTCCTGATGCACCCTGGCCCACACCCACGATGAGATCATTTGGCTCGAGAACGTCGGCCTTATCTGCGGGGCCTTCCGGTACCAGTGACACCACCTTGGTGTAGTCGTCTTCACGTACTAGCACCGCGCCGATGCCTTCCAGTGACAGGCGCATCTCGATGTTGAAGTTCTCCGAGTTGCGCGGCGAAAAGTAGACGGTGTGGGGGTCATAGATTTTGGTGAACGAGTTCATGAACACCTGGAAGACATCTTCGGCGTTGGTCTGCAAGCGCCGACTCAGACGGTTGTTCACCCGCTTGACGATGAGTTCAAGGATTTCCTCATTGGGTTTGTCCGTCAGCATGAGATTCAGGATTTCCGACTTGAGGCGTCGTCGCCAGAGATCATCCAGTTCGGCCTGTGTGGTCGCCCAGGGTGCGTCTTCCCGGTCCAATTCGAGAGATTCATCAACCGAAAAGTCGAACTGATCGAGCCCCTCATCATTGAGCAGCTTGAGGGTGTTTTCGAACTGATTGATGGCGCGTTCCTGGTACCGATTGAAAATCGCAAAAGCTGGCATCAGGTTCCCGGCATGCAGTGCATTATCGAGGCGGGACCGATACTTCTCGAACTCATCGATATCGCTGGCAAGAAAGTAGCTACGTGCGGGATCCAATTCGTTGAGATAGCGGTCGAGTACGCGAGACGATACCGCATCATCGAGAACCAGGTTCAGATAGTGGCGCCTGGTCAGGGCGTCGACGATGTTCCTTGCGGTGCCGCTGTGGACAGGTGCCGGTAAAAGCGCGTCCCGGATGATCGGCTCCGGCGCGATACCAACGTTGGCGGTGGCCGCAGCACAGGTGAACACAAGCGCCGTCAGCAGTCCCGCGGACAAACCGGGCAAACCGGCACCGGGGACGACCGCCGTTGGCGTTGTCGTGATGAGAGTCCGCGTCATGATAATCCTTGGGTCTGGTTCTTGTTGTATCGGCTGCGAGGTCCGGTCACTTTATTGGCACCATATCTGCCCTGTGATCTCTTCCTTTCTATATCGAGACCGCCTTCGCCGTCAGTCCTGACTTAGATTCCCAGCACTGGTGAAGTTCAACAACAGTTCAACGACAAACGTCACTTGCCATCAGCAGAGTTTAGTCAACCCGTGGGCCAATGCCCACCAACAGACACAAGCCCTCGGAGCCATATGCTCGAGATTACCTGCTACAAAGACAGTGCCCCTATGGTTTCAGATGCCCGTAGGGTGTCCCTGCCGGGCTGCACCCGCACAATGACGTGACGTGTGCCATAATGCCGGCGTTGAAGATCAGCGGGCGAGGAATAATTGTAAAGTACTTTAAAAACAGTATTTTGGCGATGGTTCTTGTCGTTCAGTCTACCTGTGCCAGTGACCATGAGGCAAGCCCCGCATCAGCGCAGGCTACACCGATCCATTCAGCAGAAAGTGCGACTGGAATGACTGGAGAATCTTCCACCAGCGACTGGGATATCGGTTATTTCTTCGGCTATAGCCTGGGCAACAGCCTGCGGGCGAATGGTGTTTCTGATATTGATGAGACCACGATGATGCAGGGATTGAAGGATGCCCTGGCTGGTCGCGCGTCTGAATTGGACGCTGATCAGGTACGCGCAGTCACGGAATATATTCGTGCGTTACGCGCCCATGCGGTGAGCGAGGCGAACGCGCTCCGTGCAGAGAAACTGGAACTGGAAGCAGAGAAGTCTCGTCTGTACCTGCAGGCGAATGCATCGCAACCAGGTGTGAAAACCACCGCGAGCGGATTGCAGTACATCATCGAGAATCCCGGCGAAGGAGCAAGACCTGCGGCGGACAGCGTCGTTGAAGTCACCTACCGTGGAAGCCTGACCAATGGCACCGAGTTTGATGCGACGGAACCCGGCATGACCGCCACATTCAGCCTGCAATACGTGATTGGCGGTTGGTCCGAAGGCGTACCGCTCATTGCCCGTGGTGGCAAAGTTCGATTGTTTGTCCCGCCAAAAATGGGTTACGGCGAGCGTGGGACGCCGAATATCCCTCCCAACGCGGTGCTGGTGTTTGACGTCAGCCTGGTCGACTTTCAGTCATCATCACAATGACAGACTGAACCTGCCAAGATGTGGCGACGACGTTTGATCGTGCAGCGCGTTGGTCCATGTGCCATTCTGTGGCCATGCGGATACTGACCGACCCAATATTTCGCCGATTTTTCCTCGGTGCACTCTTTACTGCGATTTTTGTATGGGTTGCGGTCCGGTTCTACGAGGTGCCGACAGAAGTCGTCTGGGTCTTTTTCGTTTTCTCGGTCGGATTCGTCGCGATGGCGATCGGGCTGGGGGCTGTTGGATCCGTGGCGTATCGCATCTGGCGGCGTTATCGACGTTCCGATGGTTTGGTTGATCGACTCGGTCGTGGGGAGATGCCAAAAGACGAGGATTTCCGGGCTACCGAACCCGAATCGGTCCACTCATCGGAACCACAGGACTCGCGGAAAGGATAGTGGCCCGTCAGTCGAGTGTCAGCATGAATCGTGATTCCCGGGGCAGGTAGTAGTCGTCGTAGTCCACGGAGAAGGCCACGGTGTGGGCGCGGCCGCTGATCAGGTCGCGGGACACAAACCCTATTCGACGGGAGTCACTGGAGTTGTCCCGGTTGTCACCAAGCATCAGGTAATGATCATCGGGTACTGTGATTGGCCCGAAACTGTTGGTTTCATTGGGGAGCGAGGGCAACAGCATGACGGCATGGGAAGCCGGATCAGCCGATTCGTCGCCGATACCCGCGAGCTCTTCACTGAAAAAGCGGTAGCCACGTTGATCGCGATCAGACAGTTGTGAGACGACATCCGCTGAAAGGTTGCTGTAGACGGCGGGTGCGCCGTTGATGAAGAGCTGGTTCGCTCGCATGGTCACAATGTCACCGGGTTCTCCAATCACTCGTTTGATCAACAACGTGCCATCAGAAGGGGACTCAAACGTGACGATTTCGCCACTTTTGGGATGCTCCCATCTCATCAGGTGGACGTTGGTAAACGGCACCCTCAACTGATACGCCAGTTTGTTGACGACCACGCGATCGCCAGGGAGGATTGTGGGTAACATGGACGGGGTAGGCACCTGATTCCAGTCTGCTATTGCGGACCGAAAAAGCAACATCGCGACGAGCAGAAGCAGCAGGGTTCGCCAATAGTCCCACCACTGTTTCAGACGAATGAAAAAACTGGGCATGAGCTTCAGTTTACTTGTGGGTAGGAGCTTGCACAATGAACCCCTTGAGTAGGAGAGAGGGTCTGTATGCTCAAGATCCAGTTCAAGGATGGCCGTTCAGACGCGGTTACACTGGAAGCACCTAGCAAAACCACCGGAAAGGGTAAGGTCAACGATATCGTCGTCGATGCGTACGGTTTCGGTGTATTTCACGTGGATCTGAAGGTGGAAGACGAAACGGTCACGCTGACCGATGTTGTGCCCGACGGTGGTACTTTGCTTAATGGCGATCTGCTCACGGGTGTCACGGTTGCTCGTGCAGGCGACCTCATCAACATCAAGGGTGTTGAGCTTTAGGCGGTCGAATCGGATTCTGCGGGTGAGGCGGGGGCGAAAACACTCGTTCTTTCCGGTTCGGTGCTTGGCGATGTCGATCAGGGCTGGTCCCTGGTTGCTCAGAGTGGCCCAGAGAAGGGTCAGATTATCCCGATTCAGGGAACCATTGAGATTGGTCGTGCACTGGAGTGTGAGATTTCGATTCTCGAACCCGCGCTTTCCCGTAAACACGCCGAACTGGAGATCATCGACGACAACGAAATGTTGAAACGTGACCTCGGCTCGGTAAACTGCACCTATGTTAATGGCGAGAAGGTGGACGAGGTGACGCTGAAGGCAGGTGTCATCATACAAGATCCGCTTCCTGGTGAAAGCGCCATGAACCAAACTGTCTGTCGACAGATGTCTGTTCAATACAGCCGTTCAACGCATGTGTTCATTGCGTCGATGTAGGGTGTCTGTCTAACATGGTTCTCCACCTCTGATGGTTTTCATTGCTGACGGTAGCGCGCTCGCACGTGCGCTTGCATTTGTCGCGATCCTGCACGCTTCCGTGCTCGCAGGTCACCTGGTGCCAAACCGGGATTCCATGACTGACCAGTTGCTGTGCCTCGACGGCTTATTCTCAAAGGCGCAGCGAGCCGATATCCAGTATGTGGGCGGTCAGTTGGAGATACCGCAACGGCTGATACAACAGCTGGTCGCGTGCATTTTCTGTCTGGATTCCCTCGATGGCGGGCCGATATCGGTGCTGCCAGATACAGGCTGGCACCCGCGTGTCGTCCACGCTCAATCTCCCGTACATTTCATGCCGGGTCTACACGAGATCCGCGCCTCTGCACGAGACCCTCCGGGGCAACAACACACCTAGAACGAACGTTCGTTCCCAAAATACAACTCGCGAGAACAACGCTTGAACCTCGCGGGTTTTCTGTTGTTGTGTGATCACGACCTTGCGGCCGTGATCATGGTTTTCTGGAGAGTGTTGTGTTGCTGAGTCGAGTTGCGATTTTGTTTGTTGTGCTACTGGGGTCCTCGTTACCGTTGCGTGCCGATCGGGCTGATGCCCATGCGCCCATTGGGGTTATGGGAGACCACACGCATGAGGCGGGTTCGTGGATGTTGTCCTACCGTTTCATGACGATGGCGATGTCAGGCCACCTGGAAGGTACGAGACCTGTGCCGTTGGACGAAGTGCTCCGTTCAGGTACGGGAGACTACATGGTAGCTCCTCGGGAGATGCCGATGACCATGCAGATGCTAGGTCTCATGTTTGCACCCATGGATGCGGTGACACTAATGGTCATGTTGCCGGTGCTCGACTACGAGATGTCACACGTGACCGCGATGGGGGGACAGTTCGAAACCGATTCGAGCGGCCTTGGAGATGTGGGTCTATCCGCGCTGATACCGGTCACCCCTGAGACTCACGTTGGATTCGGTGTCTCGGCACCGACCGGTAGCATTGATGAAACGGGCCTCACCCCGATGGGAAATGTGGTTCTGCCTTATCCGATGCAACCTGGGAGCGGTACTTGGGATCTGACCATGAGCCTGACCACCGGCGTGACCTTCGAGCGGGGGCGTTGGGGAGTACAGACTGAAACGAAGCTGCGCACGGGTACCAATGATGCTGACTATACGCTCGGTAACGTGTACAGCGCATCAACGTGGTATTCAGTAAATCGGGAACATAGATCCTATTCTGTTCGGCTCGACTACAAGAACCGCCGCAACATACGTGGTGAGGATCGTCGTCTGGCCGCGGCGCGATCAATGTCGCTGGTTCCGACCGTCGATCCCCGTAGGCGGGGTGGCGAACGGGTTGATCTGTTGTTGGGCATCAATGGTGCCACCGGAGGACCCTGGCGCTGGGCCCTCGAGGTGGGATATCCGGTATTTCAGTCGCTCGACGGACCGCAGCTTGAGACCAACTGGTTGCTCACCGGCGGGCTCCAATGGATGCCCTGACAGTACACCCTGACAATATGTCCGGGTTGTTCCTGATCAGCGCAAATCCTTAAGGTCGACAGAAGGATCCGCCAGTTTGGCTGGATCCACCTGTTTGCCATAAAGCTGCTTGCACACCATGAACTCGCGCGGGCTGTTCACCGCGTCGGCGGCCACCAGTGTGTTACCCGACAGGTAGAACACGGCGAATTCGTTGGCCGATTTGTCGCCTCGGACCACTTCGGTATCACCGTCTGTAGAGAACCCGACCATCTGCAGTTTCAGGTCATACTGATCTGACCAGAACCAAGGAACCGCATTGTAGACCTTGTCACCACCGGTCATGTTCGTAACAGCCACCCGTGACTGTTCCATGGCGTTGGGGACCGATTCGAGGCGAAGTCGACGATCCAGCGTTGGATTTGGATGGTTGGTGCAGTCTCCGGCGGCATAGATGTCAGGGTCCGAGGTACGGCAGTGATCGTTCACCACGATGCCGTTGTCGATCTCAAGACCCGCGGCTTCAGCGAGTTCCACGTTGGGCAGGATACCAATCCCGACGATGACCAGATCCGCATCGAATGCAGCATCACCGCAGATCACGCTGCTGACGCGTTTATCACCGGTAAATCCACTAACGGATGTATTGAGTTCAATCTGTACACCCCGATCGGTATGCAGCGCATGGTAGAACTCGCTCATGGTGGGCGTGGTGACACGCTTCAGGATGCGATCCTCCATTTCAACCACGGTGACATTGATCCCCGCTTCTATGGCTACGGAGGTGACTTCTAGGCCGATGTAACCCCCACCCACGATGACCATGTTTTTGGCGCTCCCCATCTCAGCGCGGATGGCGTCGACGTCGGCGATGGATCGCAGGTAGTGGATGCCTTCGAGGTCGCTGCCGTCGATGCTGAGCTCGCGGGGTCTGCCGCCGGTGGCCAGCAGCAACTGGTCGTAGCTCAGGGTATCTCCATTATCTGTACTGATTGATTTTGCGGCACGATCGATGGCCGTGACCCGTACGCCGGTTCGCAGGTCAATGTCCTTACCGGCATAAAATGCCTCAGGGCGCAGCAGCACCTTGTCTGCATCCAGTTCGCCAGCAAGATATTGTTTTGACAGTGGCGGACGCTGATAGGGCGCGTATGCCTCATCGCCCAGGAGAGTGATCTCACCTTCGAAACCACCCTGTCTGAGACTGGCGGCGGCCTGACCAGCGGCCTGGCCCGCGCCTACGATAACAATATGACTCATAACTGCGATGCCTCACGCAACATTCATACAAGAATTAAAGCCCGCTAGTGTACCGTAGTCCGTTACCGGTAATCACGACGCCCCCGTCAGTACCCAATCAGTTATGCGGCGATGATGACGCGCACCGCATCGACACGCAGGCCCGCGTCAGCGATGGCGGCCAAGGTCTGTTCCCTCGTTTCGCGAAAGTAGTCGATTTCCTCTGTCCTCACCGCCGGGTTCACAGCCTGCAGCGAAACAAGGCGATCGATTTCGGTATCGTATTCGGTACCGGCAACGCGGGTTGCCTGATCCTGGCGGGCCTTGAAGGCCAGGGCACCAAACTCGATCGCACGTGCCAGCATTTTTTCAATGCCTACCCGCTGTCCATCAATCAGCCGCGCAAAGGTAGATGGTGGTACGTCAAGCAGATGTTCGGCAAAACTGGTGTAGGGCAGCTGTTCACCAATTTCAGTCAGGTTGGGGGTTATGAGCACCCGTGATACAACGGGCGGGAGGTAGCGATCAGCCATGAGATGTGGCGGTGCGACCACGTCGTCGACGGAGAGTAGTTCGAGGAGCAATGTCCCGGCAGGCAATGATGGGTGCTTGACGGCGACCATGCACGCGTTGCCGGTGGTATCCGATAACAATAGATCCATCGCCTGCACGGTGATGGGGTTCTCCCACGTCATGAATTGAACATCTTCCCGCGAGAGTGCCGTGTCCCGGTCGTAGGTGATGCGAATCCCGTCTTCCGGCAGTTCCGGATAGCGGTAACGATCTTGGGTTTCGAGCCCGACGGTGGCGTTGCGGATCATGCTTTCAGTCGGTTTGATGATCTGGATGTTGTCATCGAGAGGATCGGACTCAAGCCCAAATGCCTCGAATGACTGCTCCATGTAAGCTTCGAGCGATTGTCCTCCTGCATGACTGGCGATGCCTTCAACGATCTTCACTGAACGGGCGGGGCGATGTGAACTCAGTTCCAGCAGGCGGTCTCGTCCCTCCGAGACTTTGTCGCGGCGTTGCCGGTTTTCATCAACGATGGTGGCCATGATCGAATCGATGTCTTCAGTCGACATAAGCGGCTCAATAAAGTCGTCAGCAACTGTTTGGGCGACGGGATTCGGACCGGTCAGTATCCCCAGGCCTTCGTCGTAGAATCGGAACAGGCGATGGCTGGCCATCCCCTGGAAATAGGGCACGTGGATGTTCACGTCGTGGGCCTGTCCAATCCGGTCCAGTCGACCAATGCGCTGTTCGAGCAGGTCGGGGCTTTTCGGCAGGTCGAACAGGATCAGGTTAGAGGCAAACTGAAAGTTGCGCCCCTCACTGCCAATCTCTGAACAGATCAAGAGCTGTGCACCTCGATGTGTTTCGGCGAACCAGGCGGCTGCCCGGTCCCGCGCCACAAGATCCATGCCTTCATGAAAGACAGTGGCACGGATGGGTGTGTGGCCACTGATCCAGGCCTCGAGTTCAATCGCGGTCTGCTGATGTGCGCAGATCAGCAGAAACTTGTCCGCCAGCCGATCTGTCAGCAGTTCGATCAGCCAGTTGACCCGTGGATCGATCTCCTGCCAGTCGTCCACGTCGATTTCCGGAAAAGCGCTGTGTGGTTCGTAGCTATCCGGTGCAGTCAGTGCCACACCCTGGCCGATACGTGCCGGGAAACCGCTCACAGAGGAGCGAATGTTGCGAAGCAGAACTCGACCCGTGCCATGGCGATCCAGCAACATCTCGATCAGTTGTTGATCGGACGTGGACCTGAGCCCGAGTTTTTCCTGGATGTTCGTGCGTGCGTCAGCACGAATCGTGTCGTCGTCACCCAATAGATTTTCTGCGAGTTGAGCGACTTCCGAAAATCCTTCGTCCTCGGCTTCAAACTCCGCGAAACTGTGGTATCGCGCCGGGTCGAGCAGTCGAAGCCGTGCGAAGTGGCCGGCGCGCCCCAGCTGTTCGGGGGTCGCCGTCAGAAGCAGCAGGCCACTGGTGATTGATGCCAGTTGCTCAATGCGCTCGTAGTCTTCGCTGACTGAATCTTGCGACCAGGTCAGATGATGCGCTTCATCCACGATAACGAGATCCCATTCCGTAGAGAGGGCCTGCTCAAGTCGGTCAGGTTCTGCCAGCAGAGACAGGCCACACAACATCAGCTGCTGTGCTTCAAAAGGATTGACCGGCTCCTCGTCGGGCCCGGGTTCCTCCGCGGTATTGTCACTGATGATTTCCTGACAGCGCTCCTCGTCGAGAATGACAAACTGGAGGTTGAAACGCCGGATCATTTCGACAAACCACTGGAAGGTCAGGGCATGGGGTACGATGATCAGAACCCGTTCAGCACGTCCGGTGACCAGCTGCTGGTGCAGGATCAGACCAGCCTCGATGGTCTTGCCAAGGCCCACTTCATCCGCCAGCAATACCCTGGGTGCAAACCGACGGCCCACCTCGGCGGCCACGTAGAGCTGGTGCGGGATCAGTGCGGCGCGTGCGCCGTAGAGCCCACGTGCCGGTGATGTCACCAGCTCGCTCTGGCGACGCCAGGTCTCATAACGGAGGTTGAACCAGTGGTTTGCGTCCAGCTGATGTGTAAACAGGCGATCCTGGGGCTTACTGAAGCGCACGTTCGGGTCGAGTTCGGTCTCCACAACGGCGGTCCGGGTTCCGAGGTAGTCACCGTGGTAGATCAGAATACCTTCTTTGTCTGTCACCTGGGTGATGGTGATGACGATATCGTCGAGCGTGCGAACCTCGTCACCGGCGTTGAATCGAACACGTGTCAGCGGCGGTTCTGCGGCTGCATAGGTGCGTTGTTCTCGAGGCAGGTCAAAGACCAGGTTGACTGTACGGTCTTCGATACCGGTGATCCGGCCCATACCGAGTTCCGGCTCGGCGTTACTGATCCATTTTTGGCCGATCCGGAATTCTGTCATAGTATGAGTCTGTCAGCGTGAATGATTGGACACAAGGATTCGTCATGGACCCAGCAACCCAAAC
>NTKD01000052.1 GCA_002457275.1 OM182 bacterium MED-G24 | reverse complement strand
GATCCAGTCAAAAGTGTGACTGGGGTAGGGCGGGTCGCTGGGACCATCCCGATCTGAAATCGGTGACGGCCAGAGGCAGGGTCTGAAGGGAATACCGGCAACATGGTTGCTACGACAATTCTGTGCCAGAAAGTTCGCTGCCAGCGGATGCATGTCAGAGGCAACGACATTTACCTGGTTTGAGGCCAACACCAGTGACGGCAACGCGAGCCCACAGCCCAGTTCAAGCACACTCAGACCATCGAGCATATCAATGCGTTCATGCAGTTGATTGGCGAGGCTGATCGCGGAGGGCCAGACCAGTCCGAACAGTGACCAGCTGGCAGGTGGTACACCCGCCGCTTCGTGGTGCCCGCTAGGATCGTCAAACTGCCCGCGGTTGGCGAGTGCCGTCAGTTGCCAGTCGCGGTGACCCGCAGTGACGACGGTCTGGGTCGTCTCGAATCCTAGTGAGGTGGTGCTCAGATGGCTACCACTGCTTACCGATCCCACCCCGATGGCCAAAAAAGCCTGCAGGCCAGTTGCGACCGGTAATCATGGCGCGATCCACATCCTCTGGTGTGGCCAGTCCATCATCGACAATTGTCTTGGCCTCCCGATAGGCGGCGGCAAAGACACGATTGAGGATGAAACCGTACGTGCCTGGCGCGTCTTTGACCATGCTGATATCGCGTCCAGCCGCTTTCGAAATTCCGACGGCAGTCTCAATGACTTCTTCACTGGTCTCCGGTGTGGTGACGATTTCCACCATCGTCATGATGGGTACTGGATTGGAGTAGTGTAGACCGATAAATCGGGACTTCCGGTTGTCTGAGACATTGGCCGCGATTTCCCGGATCACGAAGCCGGAGGTGTTGGATGCAAAAATGGCTTCGGGCTTGATCGCCTTGTCGAGTTCTTCAAAGACGTCCTGTTTCAGTTCCAGCTTTTCAGGCACCGCCTCAATTATCAGATCCACGTCAGCGAGATCAGCGAGATCGGTCGTAAAATCGACGTTGTCGATGACCTGCTGTGCCATATCAAATCCCATTTTGCCGCGTTCGACCGCGCGCTTGACGCCCCACTTCCCATCGTGCAGTTCGTGACGGGTATCCTTGATGATCTGATCTGTCAGATCACGAATGGTGACGCGATAGCCACCTGCCGCGTGAATTTGGGCGATCCCGCCTCCCATAACGCCGCCGCCGATCACAGCGATGTGTTTGACATCTTCGAGTTTCATATTGCCCCCATGGGTTGGATTTGCAGGCTCAACTGTACGTGAGCGCTTGTGCTCAGACAACGACGGTCGTTGTGGAAGCGAAGGTTCCTAGATGTTTGCGGCCAACTACAAAGTGTGAGCGAACCGTAGTGATGTCGAGGTGCAGTGACTTGACCTCTCTACATGCTAAGCGAAGGAGATGGCTATCTGCTCGATCGCCCCTCGAACAGGTACCGATCCCCCCACTTGTTACGTGCCAGACAGAGTGGCTGTCAGCTTCGAGATGAGGCGCACTTTTCTGCTGGCACAGGGAACCAGATCTGTTATTCAGTCCGGTTTACGATGTCGCGATAGGCTGGCGGATTGGCGAGGCTCATCGACTGACTGTCATCAGGCATGGGGTACTTGAGGCCGGTCGCACAATTGAACAGCACCACGCGTTCATCCGGATCGATCAGTTTGCGCTCACGCGCCTGAATCAGTGCGGTAGCGGTGGCGGCGCCCTCCGGGCAGAGCAGCAAACCATCCTTCTGTGCGATATCGCGTTGGGTCGCAACAATATCGTCGTCATCGACAGCAATCGCGAAACCGTTGCTCTCACGGATTGCATTCAGAATGAGGAAGTCACCAATCGCTGCGGGGACACGGATGCCCGCGGCGACAGTGTGTGCATTCTGCCAGGGTTCGGCGTGCGTGAGGTCACACTCCCAGGCATCAACAATCGGTGCGCATCCGCTTGCCTGAACAGAGACCATACGGGGCAGCTTGCCCGTCAGCCAACCGATCTCCTTCAGTTCAGCGAAGGCTTTCCACATGCCAATCAGACCGGTGCCACCACCCGTGGGATAGAGGATGACGTCGGGCAGTTCCCAGTCGTATTGTTCGGCGAGTTCCAGGCCCATCGTCTTCTTGCCCTCGATGCGATAGGGCTCTTTCAGGGTTGAGGTATCGAACCAACCTGCCTTTTCGATACCGGCAGTGACGAATCGGCCACAGTCATTGATGAGCCCGGCAGCGGTATAGGTACTGGCGCCCAGCAGGGCGATCTCCCGGATGTTGATGTCGGGGGTGTCGTCCGGGCAGAACACATAGCTTTCGATGCCCGCCTGGCTGCAGTAAGCCGCCAATGCAGCACCGGCATTGCCGTTGGTTGGTATCGCCATCCGGGAGATTCCCAGTTCCCGGGCCATCGACACCGCCAGCGCCAGGCCTCGCGCCTTGAAAGAACCGGTGGGGAGACGGCCCTCGTCTTTAACAATTACTTCCCGTTGACCCAGGCTCTGTTCAAGGAAACGCGCATTGAGCAACGGGGTCATGACCTCACCCAGCCTGACGATGTTTTCCTTGTGGCGTACCGGAAGGAATTCGCGGTATCGCCAGAACTCGGGTAACCGGGTTTTGAGCAGCTCTGGTGTGACAGCCCGACCCAGTCGGTCGAGGTCATAACGCACAAACAGCGGTTTACCAGCACGGGATAGATTGGCGATCTGGTCGGCCGGATAGTGCTCACCGGTTTCGCTGCACTCCAGGTGGCTGACAAAGGTCTCACAATCAAACAGCATGGTGACTCTCTAAGGGGTGGGTGACGGCAGAGACAGTTCAGGGGGACAGGATGTCCGCCAGAATCTGTGGCCGGATCCGGTAGTGGCGCGTTGCCTGCTCGAACGCGTGCGCCATCTTTAGGACGGAGAGATCCCGCTGCGGCGCACCAACAATCTGTAGTCCGATAGGTAGCCCCTCAGGGGTAAATCCTCCAGGCACGCTGATCGCGGGTAGGCCCGTGACCGAGATCCAGTAGCACGAACGCATCCAGTCAAGATAAGTGTTCTGGGTGACACCGTTGATCTCTTTGACCCAGTCGGTCGTGATGTCAAAGGGTGGTACCTGTGTGACCGGCATGACGAGGAAATCGTACGATTCAAAATAGGCCCTGAAGCGCCGAACCACCTGTGTCCGAAGTACCTCTGTGTCGTGAATATCAACGCCAGTGAGATGCTGACCCTGCTGCGTGTTCCAGATGATCGTGTCTTTGTACATGTCCGGGTGCTTCTCGATGCCCTGGCTGAACACGCCGGCAAAATTCCAGGCTCTGAGCGTCTGGAACACTTCGTCCGCACCTGAGAAATCAGGATGGAACGTCTCAACATTGCACCCCAGGTCCGTAAGGACACGTCGATTTCCATCGATCACCTGTTGTACGTCTGCATCGACGGCCGCCTGGCCGCCAAAGTCGGATGTGAATCCAATCTTCAGGCCGCAAGTAGCCAGGTCGAGCGGCTGGTCGAACATGAGACCGTCCTCAGGCAGTGACTGCACGTCCCGAACGTGGGGACCGGCCATGGCAGACAGAAGCAGCGCGGTATCGTCGACGGTTCGAGCCATTGGGCCCAGAACGCGCATGGGAAAAAATCCCTGGCTATCTTCCTGGGGCACACGCCCGATGGAGGGGCGAAAACCAACCACGTTACAGAATGCGGCCGGGTTGCGCAGTGAACCCCCGAAGTCACCTCCGTCGGCGATCGGGATCATGCGTGCGGCAAGCGCGGTGGCGGCACCGCCGGAACTGCCACCACAGGTTCGATCGTGTGCATAGGGGTTACAGGTAGCGCCAAACACTTCGTTAAAGGTCTGGGATCCGGCGCCAAACTCAGGTGCGTTGGTCTTCCCGATGGTGACGGCCCCCGCGGCTTGCAGGCGATCGATAAACAGGGCGTTCTTGTCCGGAATATTGTCGCTGTGAAGTCTTGATGAAAAGGTCGTGCGGATGCCTTTCGTGGCGGCGAGGTCCTTGTGCGCGATCGGCAGGCCGGTCAGGGGCCCCGGATTTTCGTCGGCGGCGAGCCTGCGATCGAGCTCACTGGCGGTCGCCCGGGCCATCTCCGGCACCTGGGTGACGATGGCGTTCAGTATCGGGTTGACCTGGTCGATGATGGAAAGATGGGCCTCCAGCAATTCAACACAACTGATTTCCCGATTCTGGATCAGGGCGGCCTGTTGGCGGGCGGTGAGATTGACGACGTCCAGGGTTGGTCCCAACAGATGGTCTCCATGGATAAACTGTGGTTATGAGCGCCGCCAGGATAGATGACATCAGATAGATGATGCCTCGCAATCAACCCGGTGTATGACCTATTTGGCGAGGGTCCGGGCGCACTCTGGTCGTTTGATTGTACGCAGTTTTCGCGTAGCATTGCCATTCCCTCGAATCCGGTGATCACAAGCTCATGTCAGACAGAATTCAGATCGGTCAGCTCCAGATTCATACCGTTCTGCACGACCTTATTGCGAACGAGATTGCGCCCGGTACCAGCGTCGATTCGGAGCAGTTCTGGGTTGATCTCGAGAAGATCCTGACCGAGTTCATGCCACGTAACAAAACATTGCTCGCGTATAGAGATGAACTGCAGGAGAAGATTGATGCCTGGCATGTGGAGCGCGCAGGGCAGGCCATTGATGAAGCCGAGTACACCGCTTTCCTCAAGGAGATTGGCTACCTGCTGGATGAGGGTGACGATTTCGAGATCGAAACCGAGAACGTGGACGAAGAGATTGCGTTGATGGCAGGTCCGCAGCTGGTGGTTCCGGTGATGAATGCTCGCTATGCACTGAACGCCGCGAATGCCCGCTGGGGCAGCCTCTACGATGCGCTATACGGCACCGATGTCATTCCGGAGGGCCCTGGGACTGAAAAAGGCACCAGCTATAACCCGGCGAGAGGTGATCTTGTGATTGCCTATGCGGGAAAGTTACTGAACGAATTTGCACCGCTGGCATCAGGTCAGCATGAAGAGGTCACCGTATATGCGATTGTAGACGGTCAACTGACAGCCACACTCGCCGGTGGTGAGATAACCGGGCTTGCGACACCTGATCAACTGGTCGGCTATCGGGGTGACACTGCAGAGCCCTCGTCGATTCTGTTGAAACAGAACGGGTTGCACATGGATGTTCAGGTGGATCGAACAGACAGCGTCGGTGCAGTGCACAGCGCTGGGGTCAAGGACATCGTGATGGAATCGGCCGTGAGTACCATCCAGGACTGTGAGGATTCGGTCGCGGCGGTTGATGCTGAAGACAAGGCCGTGGTTTACGGCAACTGGTGTGGCCTGATGAAAGGTGACCTCGCGGATTCGTTCGAAAAGGGCGGTGAGACGGTGATCCGCCGTTTGAACGAGGATCCTGTGTACACGGCGCTTGATGGCAGCGAGTTTGCATTGCACGGACGAAGCCTGCTGCTGGTGCGTAACGTGGGTCACCTGATGACGACCGACGCTGTACTGATCAACGGGGAGGAGATTCCAGAGGGTATTCTGGATGCGATGGTGACCAGCCTCGCGGCCGTTCATGACGTGAATTCCAAGGGCCCGATCCGCAATTCCCGCAAGGGCAGTGTCTATATCGTCAAACCCAAGATGCACGGACCGGACGAAACGCGGTTCACGGTTGATCTGTTCGCAGCCGTCGAAAAAGCACTGGGTTTGCCGGTAAACACGCTCAAGATCGGAATCATGGACGAGGAACGTCGGACCACCTTGAACCTGAAGGCGTGTATCCGTGAAGCCAGGGAACGCGTGATTTTCATCAACACGGGCTTTCTGGACCGGACCGGTGACGAGATCCATACCAGCATGAACGCTGGTGCAGTTATTCAAAAGAACGACATGAAGCAGCAACCTTGGATTCTGGCGTACGAGGCATGGAACGTGGATACGGGGCTCGCGGCTGGTATGGGCGGCAAGGCGCAGATCGGCAAGGGGATGTGGGCCATGCCGGACGAGATGGCGCAGATGATGGAAGCGAAGATCGGGCACCCGGAATCCGGGGCGAACACGGCCTGGGTACCATCACCGACCGCAGCCACACTGCACTCGATCCACTATCATCGATTGCACGTCTTCAACAAGCAGGATGAACTGAAATCGCGAGCCCGGGCGAGCATGAGTGACATTCTGACGATTCCATTGCTGTCCGGTGAGAACCTGTCAGCCGATGAGGTTCAGCGCGAACTCGACAACAATTGCCAGGGTATCCTCGGTTATGTTGTGCGCTGGATCGACCAGGGAGTTGGTTGCTCAAAGGTTCCGGATATCAACGATGTTGGGCTGATGGAAGACCGTGCGACACTGCGGATTTCCAGTCAACACATCTGCAACTGGCTGCACCATGGGCTGGTCTCTCAAGAGCAGGTCCTAGCCACGCTTCAAAAGATGGCGGCTGTGGTCGACAGACAGAACGAAGACGACGATGACTATCGCAACATGGCGCCGGATTTCGACAGCAGTATTGCGTTTCAGGCAGCCTGTGATCTGATCCTGAAAGGGCGGGAGCAGCCGAATGGCTACACCGAACCGATACTGCACGCACGTCGCAAGGAAGCCAAACGCGTGTTTGGCTAAAACCTTGAAATTGAAGGGGGTGCTCCCCCCGACATCGCCTGGTTGACGCTACCCCCAAACGTATCCTCATAATTGAGGATGAAGCGTTGCTCGCCCGCGATATCAGCAAGCGGCTCCAGAACATGGGCTGCGATCGAAGCACCGATGGAGGTTGTGGGACATACGGTTGAAGAGAGCGTGAGTGCGGGCATTGTGCTACACCATGACCTGAACCATCCCCTGATGAGATGGTGCGTGACGCGGATGTGGCACTGCACTAGGCGAAGGCGGACGCACGCGGTTCTTTCGTGGTGTTTGATGGTGCCATGCATCAGAACGCGTTGCGGTTCATCGAGTTCAAGAGCGGCATGCAGACCAGCCTGGCTGACGGTGACTTTGAGGTGCACTACCAGCCGATCGTGGATATCGAATCCAACAAACTGATAAGCATGGAAGCCTTGGTACGCTGGCATCACCCGGAAAAGGGGATGGTGTCACCCGCGGATTTCATCCCCGTCGCTGAAGAAACCGGATTAATCCTGCCGCTCAGCGAATGGGTGCTCCGGACTTTGTGCCATCAGATTGCGACCGGGCATGCCAACGGCTACAAGGATTTTTGGGTGGCAGTGAACCTGTCTGCACGGCAGTTTGAAACAGATGTACCGAGACTGGTTCGCAGTATTCTGCCGGAAAGCGCAATCCCGCCGTCCGCGCTAGGGCTGGAGATCACAGAAGGTATCGCGATGAAGAATGTCGAGCGCAACATTGAGATGTTGAACGAGCTTCCGGAACGGTGCCTCAATATCAGTATTGATGACTTCGGAACCGGATACTCGTCACTGGCATACCTGAAGCGCTTCCTGCTGAACACCTTGAAGATTGACCGTTCGTTCATCATTGATATCGAAGAAAACCCGGATGATCAGGAAATCACCAAAGCGATCATTGCCATGGGCCAGAAGCTGAATCTCAAACTCTGGAGGAAGTCGTGGAAACGCGTGAGCAGTTGGAAATACTGAAGGAAAGTAGCTGCGACTACATCCAGGGCTATTACTTCAGTAAGCCGATGCCCGCGGATGACCTGACGATGATGCTAAGCCGAGAGAAGCGACGCCTGGGTCCATTACGCGCGGTCACGCGTCTGTATACCAAGAGCGCCTTATCTGTATCAAGTGCGGAGGGTCAAGGATGACCTTCCGTGCATTTCCACCCCAATGTTACCTGTGCCATGATCGGTACAGATTCTAGCGTGGTGAATGGGGAGCGCAGGCAATGAAAGTCGTTGATTTCAAGACGATGGTGGTGGAGGGCGAGAAGCCCTACATCGGTGGACGCTATTGTCTGTTTCTTGAACTCATTACCGATGAAGGCATCGTCGGCCTGGGTGAACGCATCGCCGGAAGTGCCTATTCCAACCACCTGAAAGACATCAAGTCCCACGTGCATTTGCTCGAAGAGTTCGTGAGACAGTTTGTGATTGGCCAGAATCCGCTCAATATCGAACTGATCTGGGACAGGATGTATGGCACGCGGCACGATCTGCGCCACCCCAGTCTTTATGCCACCCCGGTGATCAGTGCGATCGATATGGCGCTCTGGGACATTGCAGGCAAGGCGGCGAACCAGCCGATCTACAACCTGCTTGGCGGCCAGTACCACGAGAAACTGCGCGCCTATGCGTACATGCCGTCTGACGGCCTCGTGGAACATCCGGAACGGGCAGGTGATGTGGCAGCAAAATTACTGGAGGAGGGTAACTCGGCCTGCAAGATCGACCCTTTTATGCCGCTCTTTCCCATCCGTGACATTCCGCTGTGGGAAATCGAGAACGCGGCAAAGATCTTTCAGAGCATCCGTGACACGGTCGGGAATCAGCTGGAGGTCGGTATTGGCACTCATGGCCAGCTCACCACGTACAGCGCGATTCGCGTCGCGAATTTCCTGGAACCGTTCCATCCGTTTTGGTTCGAGGAACCGGTCATGCCAGAGAACGTGGAAGAAATGGCCCGGGTCGCCGCACACACGAGTATCCCCATCGCCACGGGTGAACGCCTGGTCACAAAGTATGAGTTTGCGCGAGTGCTGGAGCAGCAGGCGGCACAGATCATCCAGCTGGACGTTGGCCAGTGTGGCGGTATTACCGAAGCGAAAAAAATCGCGGGAATGGCAGAGGCTCACTACGCGGTGATTGCACCCCATATGTATTGTGGTCCAGTTGCTGCCGCGGCGGCGATTCAGATCGATACCTGCTCACCCAACTTCATGATTCAGGAAGCGAACCAGGGGCCACTACACCAAAAGATCTTCAAGGAGCCGCTGTTGTTCGAAGACGGTTTCATCATCCCGCCAACAGCCCCGGGACTCGGCATCGAGTTCGACCAGGATGTGCTGAAAGCTCACCTGGTCGAATAACGACTGATCAAGTGATCAGGGTAGGAGTGCGCCGCCGTCCACATCAAGGGTGGCGCCGGTCATGTAGCCGTTGGTCATCGTATGGATGATGGCGCCTGCGACTTCGTCCGAATGGCCGACACGACCGAGCGGGTAGTTCTTGCCCATGCCTTCCAGAACCTGGTCGCGGTTGTCCCCAAAGCGATCGAACATGCCCGTGTTGATTATCCCGGGTGACACGACATTGACACGTCTGGGTGCGAGCTCAAATGCCAGCGCCCGGGTGAGGGCTTCCACGGCGCTGCCCACACAGGACAATGCAATCTGGTTCGGACCACATTTTCTCGCGGGTACACCACTCGTCAGTGTGATGGAGGCGTCGTCAGCCAGTTGCGGCGCGGCGGCCCGAATGACTTTGCAATACCCCCAGAACTTGTCGAAGGCTTCCTGGAACTGTTCCTGTGACTGTTCCAGAAAAGGCGCCATGGTGCGATTGGCGCCAGTAGCGTTTGCGACCACGTGATGCACATCGCCGATCTCGGTGAACAGGGCAACCATACCATCCGTGTCGTGGGTGTCCAGCGAACGGAACTGTGCGCCAGGTACGGCCTCTCCGGCAGACTGCACACGTTTCTCGGAGCGTCCCACGCCCCAGACATTGGCACCCGCTTCTTTGGCCATGCGCGCCACGGCGAGACCGATGCCAGAGGTGCCACCGGTGATGACAACGTTACGATTTTCGAGATTCAGGAGAGCCATGATTATCCTTGGCGTATTTTCGATGGTTACAGACTGGAGAAGTCAGCGGTACGTTTTTCCTTGAATGCCGCGATGGCTTCCTGGTTGGCTGGGCCACCACTCAAGCGATCCAGCGCGGCATTTTCGGACCTGACGGCGGCCTTCATTGCCTCACGTTGTGGTCCGACAATCAGGTCTTTCGTTTGAATCAGTGAATCCTTGGGCAACGCCGCAAGTACACGGGCCTTGTCAATGGCCGCTTCGAGGAACCCCTCATCGGGGAAGACCTCGTTCACCAGGCCGGCATCCTTCGCGTCTGCGGACGATACCCACTCCGCAGACAACAAAATCCAGCTGGCGCGCTGATGTCCCAGCAAGCGTGGGAAGGTATAGGTGGATGAGGCCTCGGCGGTGATCCCCAGTGATGAAAAGGGACAGCGAAAGCGCGCAGATTCTGCGGCGAATGCCACGTCTGCCAGACCCAGTATCGTACACCCGATACCCACGCCCAGCCCATTGGCCGCCACGATGAATGGTTTGGGAAAATCGATGATGGATTCTAGGAGACCCGCGAGACCATGCCGAGGGGTGATGTCGTTGCCCTTGGCTTTGAGGTCGGCGCCCGCAGAAAAGGCACGACCGGCGCCAGTGAGCACCAGAACTTTACATTGTTCGTCTGTTGCCGCGGCAAGAAACGTATCGCAGAGTTCGTCGAACACGGTGTTGTTAAAGGAATTCAGTGCATCGGGCCGATCCAGTGTCACTGTCGTGATGCCATCGGTGGTTTGTCGGTCTACGACGGTCATGGGTCCCTCGTCAGTGTGGGTTGTGAGACAGGATGTGCAGTCTACAGATTGCCGGGTGCAGCGTCGATGCGAAGGGGACGGTTCGCATCAGGCACTGCAGGGTAAGGGACATGGTGTAGTCGTCCATGACGAAACCGTTGCCGATGTCATCAACCACCGATTGAGTGATCTCAAAACCACGGCGTTCATACGCCTGAATGGCTTCCGGTTTTCCTTGTTGACCCGTAGCGAGAGTGTCTGAGCACCCATGTCCTTTGAAGCAATGGCCACGTGATCGAGCATCTGTTGCCCAAGCCCCTGAACGTGTGCGCCGACGTCGAGATAACATTTGTGCAATTTGACGTTGCCCGCCTTCGCTGGACCGAATGACATGAAACCGATCATGTTGGCGCCATGCATCAAGACGTCGATTCGCGTGCCTTCGGCGAGCTCACGCTCGAGTACTGTGGGCTCGTAGCCCAGCGCCAACATGTAGTCGATCTGCTTGACGGTGATTATACCCGGGTAGTGGTCATGCCAGATGCGATGGGCCAGCTGCAGGAGGGTTGGGAGCTCCTCCAACCGAACGGCTCGAATTTCAGTTGATGTCATGATAGTCGGTGGTGATTGTCAGCATCGCCTATTGTGAGTACTTTCCGGTTAGAGTAAATCCACGGCTCAGGAGACCGTTGAAGGACATTGAGTGCGATCACCTTATGTCCAAGTAGATGTCCTCTAGTGGGCTCCGGACAGCCTGCCCGCCACGTTTTAAGACATGCGTATAGATTTCTGTCGTTTCTATGGACGTATGACCAAGTTGCTGCTGTACGGTTCTGATATCCAGACCGTTCGCCAGCTCGTGGGTCGCGAATGAACGTCGAAGTGTATGAGCACTGGCCTGCTTGGTGATGCCGGACACCCTGACCGCCTAGCGAATGGCTTTTTGCAACGTGCTCATGTCAACGTGATGGCGTTGTTGTGTGCCCGTGCGCGGATCCATGCCAATACGCGCTGCTGGAAAGACATACTGCCAGTTCCATTCCCGGTCCGCTGACGGATATTTTCTCGCCAATGCCGTGGGCATTAAGACGGTACCGAAACCGCGATCCAGGTCCTGCCCGTGCCGTAGTCTTCCCTAGTGAAAGTGTTGCTGCAAAGGCCGTATCAACTGACCCGGTAATACGAAGATACGATCCTTGAACCCCTTCCCATCGTTGACATGAATGCATCGATAGTGAAAGTCGATGTCCTTCACGCACAGCCGCAGGCACTCTATCAACCGCAACCCACTGCCATACAGGATGGAAGCGATCAATTGATGTTGACGTGATAAACGCGTCAGAAGATCCCGCACCCCCTCAAGAGTGGGCACCACGGGCAACTTCTGTGGATTTTTTGCGCGAACGGCAAGACTAATGTCACCAAGGGGTTTGCACAAAACATAAGAGAAGAAGAACGCCGACGCATTCAACGACTGATTTTGCGTATTGGCGGCGACGCTAAGCTTTACCGCGAGGTACGTCAGAAATTCAACCACTTCTGCATCATGCAATGTGTCCGGCGTCACCGCATGGAAGTAGCTCATGAAGCGGCGAAGCCACATTGTTATTCCTGGGTGGCAGTTCGGCAAGCGCGGCACGTTAGTACATAACATGCGGGTAAACCGGTTAGCTTTAGCGCTCCGGTTGGCAGGTTTCGCCCAAGCACTCGTGGCCCCAATATGAATCACATTCGGGCTCACGGCGATTGGGCCGGTTAACCTGGTGTCAGGTGCACTTCCAACCGGTAGTACACCGGGAAGGCTCCTTAAAGCGGCTTGATTTGATCCGCCTGGGGACCTTTCTTTCCTTGCGTGACGATGAATTCAACCCGCTGACCTTCTGCGAGGGTTTTGAAACCATCGCCGACGATCGAGTTAAAGTGTGCAAAGACGTCCGGGCCCGACTCTTGTTGAATGAACCCATAACCCTTGCTTTCGTTGAACCATTTAACGGTTCCTGTGGTCGTGTCTGACATTACATGTCTCCATTTCGGATAATAAACTAGTCGGAAATTACCGACGGATGTAGCGAGAAAAAACTTGATTGAACTTCGGGCGTTTATATAAACGGCAGGAGGGCAATAGAGGCTTAGTTCGTTGCTGTCGTGAACGTTACGAGAAGGCAACTCATTGTTCAAGAAAAAATTGTACAGATAACATGAAGTTGAAGCAGATCAGTACCTGTAATGCCAGTTGCATTCGTATCTTCGGCGTCAGAACGTCCTGGCAGATTCACTGCGCGCGTAGTGGAAATGCACAGCCAGGGGGCTAGAACGTGAAAATTCAAATGGTAAGCGTACCGGTCAATGATCCCGTCAGGGCCCATGATATCTGCGTATTCAAGCTTGGGTTTATATTCAAGGTATTCGATGCTGAGGCGAGTCTTGCGCTGGTTGTATCACCCGAGGAGCAGGGGGATACTGAGTCGCTCTTGGAGCCCTGAGCCCTGTGCCGGTGCGTTCGCGAGGACTACAAGAATGCCGCATTCAAAGCGAACCTCCCAATTATGGTCTTCAGCGTTGCGCATGTAGACGTTGAGAAAAGTAGTCATGATGGGTTCCTGTAAGGTCAAATTACTATTCTTTTGCTGAAGCCCAGCGTTCCAAAGAAAATAACGCCCTTGATAAATAGTGCGCCTAGCGCACCTCCTTCCTTGTTTATCCTTCTAAGCGCGACAGGCGCTTTTTGAGTTGCGAAAGCAAAGCATTTCTGGCGTAAGGCTTCATGCCCTTCCACTGTTTGCACTCTTGTCTTGTGCGGCCACAACCTACACACCAACCGTGTGGGGCACTGAATTTGCACACATCTATGCAGGGACTGTTGTTTTGCTTGACTTTCGATTTACCCATCGTTTACTCCGCTCAGCGCTTGCTGCTAAAGCCGACTCAATACTTGGTCAATGGCCGGCTCCAACTGTCTTAGCTGGTTAAACTCTTCAAATATACGGTTTTCTAGATTTTTGTAGTTCAGCGGCAGGGTGCGCTGACAGATGTTGTACCCATTACCCACCGCCTCATATCCTTTCCAGGCACGTATGCGTTCGCCTTCCAATCTTAGTAGTTCTTCGATGAACTTTGCTTGGTAGGGACAATCTTCTTCCGCGTGCACACAGATCGGGAAAGCTTTGTGCTTGATTTGTGGGCCTTCGATGAATGTCTCGAAATGCACCCCGCCCTGATTATGATTGTGCCAGTTGGACTTGTAGAGTTGCAGGTAGCTGCCGCGGTTATAGATATCCCACTCATCATCAAACCAATGCGACTGCTTGAGTTTCTTTTCCAGAGTACGGAAAACGTTTTTTACATCTTTCATTCTTGAAACCCTCTAAACCGAAAATGCGCAGTTACTCTAAACGGTTAGTAATCGGCCCAGCACCGGACTCACCCGCAAAGGTGTCACAAGGTGAGAACCCAAAGCCGTCGGCATGGACAACGCCTCGATCGAACGGGACCTCTTGTTCAGTGCATTCCAACTCGTAAGTTAAACTAATGGTATCCGATATGTTCCATGTGAACGATGTACACAGCCCTCTTTTCTCCGTTTCAACGGTGTCGCGGAAGGTCTCTGCATCCTCGTAAAAGCCGGTGATAGGAAGACCTATCTGGTCATCCGCACCAACAACGCTTTGGAAGTCTCCTGCAAAGCGCATCTGGTTCCATCGGCCAAGGGTGGAGCGATACGTGGAACTCTTGCTGGTTCGCGGCTCGCGGGCCAGACTGCGCGTGCAGATGATCATTTGTACACCGAGCAGTAACTTGAGTTGCAGCGACGACCACGATAAACCGCCGCTCACTACGACAAGAATGCGACAAGACTTGCTACAGGTCATTAAAAATATCGTGGTATTAATCGGTTACCGTGTCAATTACTCGGTGCTGGGTAACAAAGAAGCGGCGTTACACGCACACATCAACCCTCGCTACGAGGACGAGCCCGAGAAAACACGGGGGAAGATGTTACCGCCGTATTTCAAGAACCCTGTGCCGTATTATGCGGGTCGGGATGCAGGGATAATGAAAGCGATACATGAGTACTTTCAAGATCACGGTCTCATCCGCGAATGAAAACCCTCTGTGTGAATGGTGTGTGATCAATCAACTAACGTGATGTGGTGATCTACATGATAGTTAGGTTCCTGAAAACCGATGAGCGAAGATATGCGGTCACCGTGGTGACAGACTAGGGTGAAGAATTGTCGATGCCAACCGGCCCAGGCTCAGACCCACTGATGCCGCATTACCTGCAACACTTGATTGTTGAACAGGAATTCGGTTTGAAGCATGCGATTTTCGGGCAACTGGCACTCGGTGGGGACGCAGGTATGTTTCACAAGCAGAAAGCCGGTTTGACCAAGCGGCATTTGTCCAGACAGCGAAGTTCGGAGAAGAAGAAAAGTACGACGTCGGCGTCGCAGGGTGCCGAAGAGTCCGCAAAATCAGAACGGGCGACCTACATCTCTCTGCACCGTTGGATGAAGGCGTCCAGTCACAAAAGGCTCAAAGGGCGCGCTGCGGAAATAGAGGACTCTATCGAAAGTGCTTTAAAGTTCATGGACAAGGATGAGAGGGCACTCTATACACCCGTGCGTCTTGAAGAAGTCGTGGCAAAGATGAACGTGCTGAGCGAACCATGGGTGAGCACCCCGGTTGACAGCCACATGGATATCAAAAGGGAGTGACGACGTTTGTTCCAATCCATCTGGATCCGTGACGTCCTAGGCCAATCGCCTGGACGGGTGATGCTTAACTCATGGATCGCGGAAGCTAGCGGACATCGAATGCATACTGCACGAACGTGTCTACCGGTAAAGCGACGAGGTCGTCGTCGTGGTCAGTCGTCAGTCAGGGGAGGGGGCGAGGTAAAGGATGCCCGCTGAAGGGTGGAATCCGGTAAACAGCCGTGACCCAAATGCGAAAGAGATTTGGGTCCGGTGTATACGCTGGATCAGAATCCAGGTCTCAGCCGTCACGGGCTGGAGACTAATGGCGTTTCTTAGACGGGTTTGATTTGCTCAGCTTGTGGTCCTTTGCGGCCCTGGGCAACCGTAAATTCGACCTTTTGACCTTCGGTCAGTGATTCCATTCCTGGCTCAGCGATATCGCTGTAGTGCGCAAAGATATCAGATCCTGATTCCTGTGCGATGAATCCGTAACCCTTGCTTTCATTGAACCACTTAACGGTTCCTGTTTGCCTGTCTGACATGTTTGTCTCCGAAGAACGATAGTATTGGTCGAGCGAATCGCTGACTGGGGTAGCAGGTATAAATCTAGATTGAACTTCGAAGCGTTGAGTAACGAGCGGAGGGCAATAGAGGCTTAGGTAGCTGGGCGCGGACGTTACGGAAGTAGTTTAGGATAGTCAAGGAAAAGTGTTGGATTTTCAGTCAGTTGGATCTCAATATCAGAGTGAAATGGGTGGTTTGCAATGAGTAAACGTGTGCCTTTTGATCTGTCGAGGTTCAAAGGAGTCACGAACTGTTTCATCTGCGAGTTTCTTGGCGGCAATACAAAATACCAACACCGTTTTGTTGCAGAAACAGAGAGGGCCGTTGCCTTCCTGAACCGTTTTCCAACCCTCGAGAGTTATGTGCCGGTCGCTCCAAAAGAACACCGAGAGTAGGTTACGGTTGAGTTTACGCTCCCGGAGTACCTTGAGCTTCAGCGATTGGTTTACTGTGTCAGTGAAGGGTTGCGACAGTATTTTTGAGCGGAGCGAGTCTACGTGCTCAGCTTGGGGAGTCTGGCTGCTAATGCACATGTGCATTGGCATGAGGCACCACTGCCGCCTAGTGTGCGGCTCGAGGAACAACAGTATCACGCGCTTATGCATGAGTACGGCGCCCTTGAAATCAGCGATGTAGAATGGAGAGCCTCGCGCATCGACTGCGACCTGTGATTCAGGAGATATTGGCGCGTGTCTGAAACGTTTGCTCTGTGTTGCGGTCCAGACGTGGTCCTCAAACAGTTCCGATAGACTTGGAGGGAGTCCGATGCCTGAAGAAATCGAACGAAAATTCCTGATTGATCGGGACAAGCTGGTTCTCCCCGATCGTGGTGTTGAGATTCACCAGGGCTATCTGCCGCTCTCTGAGGCGTCAAAGACGGTCGTTCGCATCCGCATCAAGGGTGATAAGGGCC
>NTKD01000051.1 GCA_002457275.1 OM182 bacterium MED-G24 | reverse complement strand
GTCGATACTGGATGTCCGGCGAGCTGTCTCCGAAAGGATCACGGTCAGACAGTATCGCCGCGAGTTGCGAAGCGGTCGTTGACAGTCCTGCACGCTCACCGGCAAGCAGCATATGCGCGAGGCGCGGGTGCACTGCCAGATCACACATCCGTTCCCCCATCGCGGTCAACACAGGCTCATCCTCTGCACGAATCGCCTGCAGTCGTGACAACATCGACAGCCCCTGCCGCCAGGCACCTTCACCTGGTGCATCTACCCACTCGACGTCATGCGGGTTGCTCACACCGAAACGCATCAGCTGCAGTGCAAGCGGTGCCATATCTGCTTGATGAATTTCAGGGGTCGTGTCGGTCGCCAGTTCATCATGCTGGGACTTTGACCAGAGTCGATAACAATAACCGGGTCGCAACCGCCCCGCACGACCCATGCGTTGCGTTGCGGAGGCCTTCGAAATTCTTCGCGTTGTCAGCCGCGCCATCGCGGTGCCAGGGTCAAATCCGGGTTCGCGACAAAGACCGCTGTCGATCACAACATCCACGCCTTCAATCGTGAGACTGGTCTCTGCAATATTGGTCGCAAGCACCACCTTCACGATACCCGGCTGGGTTGCGTCAATCGCATTGCGTTGTTCTGTCAGGCTCAAGCCACCAAACAACGGGCACACCCTGACATCTGGTCCGACCTGATCACGCAGCAACCTCGCGAGTCGTCTGATTTCGGATTGACCCGGCAGGAATACGAGCTGGCTGCTCCCCGCGTGTTCCCGCAGTGCACTGACGACCTGTTTCGCCAACGCTGACATAAGCTCTCGCGATGTAGAACGTGACGCGCCGCGGGAGGACGAAGTTGGTACATGGCGAATTTCAACAGGATGGGTTCGTCCTTCAGATTTAACGCGCACTGCATCAGGGACCAGATCGTTCAATCGATCCGAGGGCAGCGTTGCCGACATCAACATGAGCCGCAGCGGATCCTGGTCGCGAAACAGTGACCGTCCCGCAAGCGACAGCGTCAACCCCAGGTCGGAATCCAGATGGCGCTCGTGAAATTCATCAAAGATGACCAGCGCAACATCAGACAGCGCTGGATCTGACTGGATCATGCGCGTGAAAACACCTTCTGTGACGATCTCAATCCGTGTCTCATTGCTGACCCGCGTATCAAGACGCATCCGATAACCAACCATCTGCCCGGCGCGCTCCCCAAGGAGCGACGCCATGCGTTCCGCGGCAGACCGCGCAGCAATACGACGAGGTTCCAGCATGATGATACGCCGACCCGTAAGCCATTGCGCATCAAGCAACGTGAGAGGCACCGCCGTTGTCTTGCCAGCACCTGGCTCCGCCTGCAACAGAACATCCAGATCATTAGACAGCGCGTCCTGGATCGCAGGAACCACCTGCATTACCGGCAGATCCGCGATTGCCTCGTTCATGGTGTTACGGATGGAGTGCATCTTGGTACGCCGTCAAATCTATTCCCTTGTAGCGAACCGCCATATCGCTCAGCGTCTGTTCGTTCCAGTATTCGTGGCCCGGTGGTGGCAGATCGAAGCAACAACGTTGTACCGGTGTGGCCCGCGTGATGAACTCATGCATGTGCGGATGCCCTCCATGCTCAGGCCAACCCTGACGATCAATCCAGGGGGCATCCGGATGGTGGAAGTCACCCAGCACCATGAAGCGGGCGTGTTCGGGCGCTTTGATTTCGGTACCGCGATGGAACACATCGTAGGAATAGAACAGCACGGTCCCGGCTGGTCCTGTGGCAAGGATTTCCTCTTGCTGAGGGTCGAACGCCAGGTCATCCGGCAGTCGATTTATCCCGAACGAAATGTTGTCCGTGAGCGTGCGGGGCAATAGCGCCGTTGGTCCGGAATTCGCCTCAACGTCGGACAGGAAAATGAACGTCGTGCACTCCTTGTAACGATGATCCGTACGAGGAACGACGAGCGTGTGATTACCGAAGTCGCGATGGAATCCCTGCTCGTAATTGATCACACCGCTGTACTTCGCCCAGAACTCCCCCTTTGAAAAGCGGATGTCATCATGTTCAATCAGTTGACGGACTGATCCCAGCATTGCGTCACAGAGCACCAGATTGTTGAGATCAAAATGGCTGAATGGGAATTTCCGGATCCCTGAAAACTGACTGTCCAGATAACGGGGAAAGTCGTCCGGCGACGCGTGGTATTGCGCCGCAGTCGGGTGATCACTCGTTATCGCCGCCTGCGCGTCCGCCAGCAGATCTGGCGGTATCAGACCTTCCTTCAATACATAGCCTTCGCGATGGTATTGCGCGATGTCATCAGCGCCAAGGAAAAAAGTCATACGTCAGTCCCGGTGACCACCGGCACGCGGAGCCTAGAGGCAGCCTGCCCCCCGGTTCGGAGATGACTCGTCGACGGTATCGGGTTCACTTCAAAAAACGGAAAATCACTATGACAGATCACAACCCGAAGGCAATGACCTTGCTTGAACAGGTTCGCAATCGGCCATATCTCGATATCGAATTGGTAGGTCTGCCCCGGCTCAAGGGGTGAGGGATTCTCATGCGAGAACACATGACTCCCCTTCAACGCACCGTAGTTCAACAGTCGGGAACGGCCGTTGGGGAACACATCTGCAAACTGGATACACCAGTCCACATCTTCCGCGTCCGTTTCTGCATACAGCGTCAATACAGGGGAACCGATCACGAGGGTATCCTCGCCCATGGGCGGAGAGGTGAACACCAGCGCGCCTTCTTCGAACCGTCGAAGGTCCTGGGGACGACTGATGGAACGATTGGGCGACGATGGATCGTGGCGTAGTGTCATGGTATCTGTCGTCGATGGTGATGACGGTTGCAGGTTACCGTGACTCGTGAGATACCACTGCTGTTGATCGGACGCTGGTGGCCATGTCGGGTGATCCACCCAGTCTTCATGTCCCAAATGGTAGAGCCGTACCGGCGCTTCCGTCATGACGCCATTATCGACGTCGCGCAGATAGTGCTGAAAGAACCGAAGCTGGTCTTTTCGGAAACCACCATCACCGGCACGTGTGCCATGCATCCCGGGTGACATCATCAACCGCCTGGGCACGGTGAGCGCATTGTGACTGTCCAGCGTGCCTCGGCCAAAATGGTCGTACCACACGCCTTGATTGAGCACCGGTACATTCACACGGTCATGTTTGGCACGTACGCTGATCCCCTCCCAAAACGGGCCATCATCCTTTTCATCAAACAGCCGGCGGAACCAGTCCATATTGACCGGGCTCTTCCCCAACTGCAGTTCCCGGTAGTAGCGGTCAAAACGCTGTTGATGGACATCACGGATACGTTCCTTGAACGGTCCCTCCACGTTGGCCGTTGAAAGCGGTAGGATGCGTTCGAGCATCCCTGTACACCAGCCGATCCGGTTCTGGTAGCGGAATATCCCGCCCACAAACCACTGATCGAGGTAGGCATCGGATGGATGCATGTTGGCCACCATCGCTTTCAGATGGACCGGCTCCTCGTTTGCCGCACAGTAAGCCAGCACAGCGCCTGCGGACGTCCCCATCATGCCGATATTGCCATCACACCAGGGCTCCGATTCGATCCAGTTGATCATATCGACGCCATCCACTGGCCCCTGCTCAAAGTTGTAGTAGTCGTACTCACCTTCCGAGTGGCCAGTGCCGCGGGTATCGCTCACCACCACCGCGAAGCCGGCATCGATAAAGACCGACATTCGTTCCTCAATGGGTGGCATGTTTGCAAAGGGGCCCGGCGGTAACGGCGCACCCCGTTGTCGCAAAGGATCCTTCAGGTAGGGGGTCCGGTTGAGAATGACGGCCGCCGGTGTCGCTTCCGGTAGATAGATGTCCGCCGCGACATGCACGCCGTCTCGCATGGGGATCATCCAGTCACGCCTGACTTCCATCCGTCGCTACTCGTTGTCCACGACCATCGCACCCGACATGTGATCGTGCAGCGTTCGTCGGTCCTTGCGAAACACCAGGAGGTAGTCAATGAAGACCAGTGGAAGGAAGATCACCGTCAAGCCGGTGTAAGTCAGAAAAAAGAATGGCATGCGGATCACAAAGTGCTTCCACACCGGCAGCGGATCACCGTTCAACGCCACAATTCGAATGGATAACAAGACCTTGCCAAGCGTCTGGCCGCGCCAGATCAGCAACCCACCATTCAGCAACACATAGCCACCGACGGCGCACAGCACTCCATTCACGAGCGTCATTCCCAGATTGACATAGTCTTCCGGATCATGGACGACGCCGGTGATCAGCACGATTAGAAACCCGACCACGACAACCAACACCAGATCAATGAACAGGGCCGCAAGTCGACGCCCAGGGCCAGCGAGCACAGGTTCACTCATTGGGTTCACCGTTCGCGTCATCATCGAGCTGGAACACCATGAACGCGTTACCCCCGTCCTGGAAAAAACTGCCGTAACCAGACGAGACCAGCAACAGATCATCAACAATCAAGGGGCCATGTGCATCAAAACTACCACCCTCGGCGCTGCCTCCATTCACCGCATCGAACAACTGTCTCCCCGTTTGGAACCACCACAACGGCTCACCAGACGCCGCATCAATCCCCGAAAGAAACCCATCCAAAGTCCCCACAAATACAACCTCATCCGTCGCCACGATCGCGCTGGACAGACCCGGCCAACAATCATCACACACAGGCTCAGGACGGTAGTGCCAGCGAATCTCGCCGGTATCAATATCGAGCGCAAACAGACCCGGCCGCGCCTCGCCCGGCCCAGTCAGTCGACCCGCAAAGCGATCACTGTTGGGGACAAACACCATGCCCAGATCATTGTTGGCCGCAATACCCCAGTGCACACCCCCGAGTGCGCCGCCTCTGCCAACGCGTGTCTGCCATACCACGGCGCCGTCATCAGGGCGCATGGCGTGGACCTCCGCGGACTTCTGCCCGGCGATAACGAGCTGCCCGTGCTCGGTACTGTCAACCAAGATGGGAACCGCACCGAAATCCGCATCGGGCCCGGGAGGATCGGGACAGTTGGGACCACCCAAATCACAACCGATGTTATAGGCGTCATTTTCTGTAAACTGACGCATCTAGTTCGGCTCACCCGTACGATAGTTCAAAGAAATAATGGCATCGCTGGTACCCGACGTGGGATGTGAATAGTTCTGTCCGGTGCCAACATAGGCGCTACCTCGCGCATCGTCGACAGACACGGAACCCCAAACCGGTGCTCCCGACGGACCACGCTGATCGATCAGTCCCCGCCAGCGCGTTCCAGTCACAACGCTGCCCGGATTCTCGATCGTGTTGTACACCTACTGATCCTTACCCGTCGTCACGTCCACTGACACGAGACCACCCGAAGTCGCGCAGCAACCGTAGAGAAAGTTGGCGGGGTAACCGATCTCAAGTGACGAGATGGGTACCAGTACGCGACCGTCAACCAAAGCCGGTGTACCCGACAACATGCGCGCGGGATTGTCACCCGGCTGTGCTCGCCATCGCTCAGCACCCGTGCGCGCATCCAGTCCGATCAGAAAACCTGGCCGGATGTTGAAGATGAGCAGATCATCATGCAGCAGGAAACCGGAACCCAACTCGCCGTATGCGTCACCCCAACGCCAGCGCTCACAACCCGTTTCCCGGTCAAGCGCCACGGCCGCCGCACCATCTCCCACAAAAATCGTGTCTTCCGTAACAAGGGGGTACGAACGCGGTTGCGAAGTGTTCAACCGATAGACCCACTTCAGGGACAGGTTGCCAACATTCGAGCGATTGATACTCGTGTGATCTGCCGCGACATGTCGGGTTCCTTCCGCGGTAATACCCCAACCGGGTGGAAACGCCTCGGCCAGAGATGCCTCACCAGGACAACTTGCATGGACGGCGGCGGTTACGATAGTGAGTAACCAGAGTGCTGATCCCAATACGCGTTGAGTGCGTATTCGCTGACCGATCATCCGTTGCGCGATCATCATCACCTTCGCTCAGGACTTCGCCTGCACAAGTTCAATGCTGACACCATCAGGTGCAGACACGTAACACAACAACGAACCGGGTGAAAATTCCCAGGGTTCCACAGCCATGGTGGCCCCCTTGCCTTTCAAGGTTTCGCAGTAAGTCGCCAGATCGCCGTGGTAGGTATAACCGAAGTGATCGGTACCCCATTCGTTGTGCGAGGAATAGCCTTCGAAATCCTCCATTCCACGTGTTGATTCGGGTGCTTCGCCAGGTCGCCGTCCCCGGATGATCAAGGTCATTCCCCCCAATCCGACATTGATCTGCGGTGCATCACGGAGTTCATAACTCGCCAGGATCTCACCACCCAGTACATCGCGATACCAGTTGGCCGCAGCTTCCGCGTCCTCACTGATCAGATGGATATGGTCAAAAGACAGGCCCATGGCTCACCCCCACAATTCACTCTGATGTCGCCCCTACGCTTATACCACGCCACCCCGGCAGTAGACACCAACGTGCCTGGTGATCAGCCCAGGAACTGGGGTTCCGCCTCGCCTGCTAGGCGCACCTTCCTCCCACAGAATTCCTCCTGGGGCATGGCGGCCAATACATCTTGATCCATCACGTTGGCCCACACCCGATCACCATCCGCGGTCAGACAGGCCAGGTGACCCACCGCAGGCCCGTCCGCTCCATAGATCACCGTGTAGGACTCAACGTCGACGTCTCCCAAGTGGTCTGGCAGCACCTTGCGCGATGGCAACGCGTCGATCCGCGTCTGGACGTTGTCTCGCGCGAAGGGTCGATCTGCAGGTCGCCCGCTGTATACGCCATGCGCGTGTTTGTAGAGATTGCCACCATTGGCCGTCACGAGCGCGGTCTGCTCCGGGTGTTCACGCAGCAACTCGACCGTGCGGGCAATACTGTGCATCACGTAGTTGTTGAGCGGGCCGCCACCGAACGTGAGACCGCCTGTCACCGTCAAATCGCGAGACTCGTCAAAACCATACTCACTGGCAGCGACCTGCACGGCGGCCGGGAAGCAACTGTACAGATCCACCAGATCAATCTCGTCAGCCGACATGTCAGTCAGCTCAAACAGACGTTCCGCGATAAACCGAATACCCGGTGACGAGTAAAAATTGTCGCGGACAGACGCCGAGAAATGGTCATGTCCGTCAACCCCAGCCAGCGGATACACCCACCGCGACTCGTCAATCCCAAGTGCTTTCGCTTTCGCTACGGAACACACAATGAGTGCTGCACCCATGTCCACCGCGTTGTTGGAATTCATCAGTTTGGTATAGGGGAAACTGACGGGTCGATTCGACGCCGAAGGGGTTCGTATGTCCCTGGCAGACACAGGCGTCTGGATCCAGGCGTTTGGATTACGGGACGCGACCTGGCTGAATCGGCTCCAGAGACCAGAGACTCTTTCAAGATGCTCGGGGATCGTCTCTCCTTTCGAATAGCGGATCGCGTTGTCATACATTGGATACGCATGGATGGCAGCTCGAATTCCGCGAGCGACTTCATAGTCATGGTGTTCCGGCTTCTGCGTGGACCCGTAGACCTGGTCGTAGTCAGTCTTCGGCGTGGAACGCATTGCAATTTCGCCTCCCGCTTTACGGGCCTTGGCACTGCTGTAGCCAACTTCTGCCCCCATCAGCAGTACCAGATCACGTTCGCCTGACTGAATCTGCAACGCGGTGTCGCTCATCAGTACCTGGTTGTAGTTACCACCGAATAGCGTACCGACAGTCTCAGCACTGGCACACCCAAATTCGGACGCAAGCCATGCCGCTGGATTGTCATAGGTCCACATTCCCCTGATCACCCGCACAGACTGTACCTTCTCCAGCAACGAAACGCCGGTGTCCGATTCGGCGAGCCGACAAGCACGTCGCATCAGTTCGATCGGTTCAACAACATCATCCAAGTCAGCGATACGGTGCAAAACCTGGCCGACGCCCACAATGACCGGTGTCTGGTTATCCATCGCGCCACTTAAGAAAAACAGTCGCGCCAGTATACATGTGATGGCGAGAACGGGCCGGACTGGACGAGCACCCGCAGCGCTGTTTCAATTCGGGTCCGCGTTCCGGATCGGACTCACTATGAAAATTGGCATCTCTATTACATCCGCCCACGACCTCAGCAACATTGGCGACGTCCGAACCGGTGCGCGGTGGATGATCGAACGTGCCGCTGCCGCTCGACAAGCCGGTCTCGACTCCCTATTCATTGGCGACCACCACGTCACCGGTACGCCTTACTACCAGAACACACCCATGCTGGGTCGCCTGCTGGCCGAATGGGGCGACGCGGATGTCGGCGCGTTGTATATCCTACCACTCTGGCAACCCGTGCTTCTGGCAGAACAGGTGGCGACGCTCGCCAGTATCGCAGAGGGTCGCTTCATCATGCAGTGTGGGCTTGGCCGGGGCGAGGATCAGTTCAGCGCGATGGGTCGCGACATTCGTTTCCGGCCCTCCGCGTTCGAGGAATGCCTCAACAGCCTTCGTCAGCTCTGGCGGGGAGAGACCGTCTCGAGCAACGGTCGCAACAAATTTGGGCCCGCCACAATCGCGCCATTACCCCCTGAACCCATTGATGTCTGGATTGGCGCTAATGCCACGGTGGCCATCGAACGTGCCGCACGCATGGGTGATGCCTGGCTCGCCGAGCCTTCACTGAACATTGAACAGGCACGAGCCGCGTTTAATACGTACCGTCAGGCACGTGAACTTCTGGGATTACCAATACCTGAAACAGTCGCGATACGCCGTGACATCCATGTTGCCGAACACCCGAACGAAGCCGACCTGATTCGACAACAAGTCAACCAGACCGGTTACCGGGGATTTTCAACGGATGCCCTGATTATTGGGGATCCGGACCAGATGGCGGCAGAATTCAGGCAGCTGCAGGAGATTGGGTACACGGACGTTATCGTACGCAGTCTGCACCCTTATCAGGGACACACGATTGCTTCTCTGCAACGCCTGTCCCGGGTGAAAGCTCAGCTGGAGTAGGTTACAGAGACCCCCCGAAACAGGTTGATCCGTATCAGGCAACTTCCAGGTCAAACGCCGCAGCGATCAGCGCACGGGTGTAGTCGGTCTGAGGATTCTCGAAGATCTGGTCGCCGGTACCCGTCTCCACGACAACACCATCCTTCATCACAATGACGTGATTGCTGAGCGCCCGAACCACCTTCAGGTCATGGCTGATAAAGAGATAGGTCAGCTGGAACCGCCGCTGCAAGTCACGCAGCATGTCGACGATCTGCGCCTGGACAGACATGTCCAGTGCGGATGTAGGCTCGTCCAATACCACGAGTTTGGGTTTCAAGATCAGCGCACGTGCCACAGCAATCCGCTGTCGCTGGCCGCCAGAGAACTCATGGGGATAACGATCGAGTGCTGACGCGTCCAGGCCGACCTCGGTCAGAATATCAGCCACCGCTTCACGTCGTTCTTCCACTGACATTTGGGGCTCATGAACGAGCAGACCTTCTTCGACGATCTGATGAATCGACAGACGTGGAGACAAGCTACCGAAAGGATCCTGAAACACAATCTGGACGTCACGCCTGTATTGGCGCATTTGGCTAGCTTTCAGCCCCTGGATGTTCGTGCCTTCGAGCAAGATATCTCCCTCCGACCGGATCAGGCGCAGCAACGCCATCCCCAACGTGGTCTTACCCGAACCGGATTCGCCAACAATCCCCAGCGTCTGGCCGCGACCGACAGACAATGACACCTGGTCTACTGCGGTCAGGTAGCGGGTATTGAACATGAAGCCCTTACCCAGCGGATATTTCACCGTGAGATCTTTCAGTTCGATGACTGTCTCGGACTCTGCCTCTGGGATCGGCTCTCCCTTGGGCTCTGCAGCAATCAGGTGTTTCGTGTAGTCGTGCTGCGGGTTGTCAAAGACCTCGTGACAGATACCGGTTTCAACGATATCGCCCTGGGTCATGACACAGACACGGTCTGCCATCTTACGGACCACACCAAGATCGTGGGTAATCAGTAACATCGCCATGCCCAATCTGGATTGAAGGTCTTTCAACAGTTCCAGAATCTGTGCCTGAATCGTGACATCAAGCGCCGTTGTCGGCTCATCGGCAATCAGCAGATCCGGTTCATTGGCGAGTGCCATTGCAATCATCACCCGTTGACGTTGACCACCAGACAACTCATGGGGATATGACTGCATCTTTTGTTCCGGATCCTGCAGACCCACCAACTGGAGCAGTTCCAGTACGCGATCACGACACTGCTTGATCTTGATACCACGATGAATCAGCAGGACCTCGGCAATCTGTTTCTCGATGCGATGCAGTGGGTTCAGCGAGGTCATCGGTTCCTGAAAGATCATCGAGACCTTACTGCCGCGAATCCCGCGTAGCGCGCCCTCAGGCGCACCCATCACTTCTTCGCCATCGACCAGAACCGATCCGGTGGGATGTGATGCCACCGGGTACGGCAGCAACTGCAGAACAGACAACGCGGTGACAGATTTACCAGATCCCGACTCACCGACCAGCGCCAGGGTCTCACCCTTGTTGATATGGAAGCTGACACCATTGACTGCGGGCGTGCCACGAAAAGCGACCGCCAGGTCTTTGATCTCAAGGAATGGATTAGCGGCGTCGGAATCGGTCACCACTTCAGGGGATGTACTCATAAGCTATTGTCCGTTCAGGTTCTCAAGCAACTGGCCAGTGCTGGCCAACAGACGATACCGTGCGAATCGGGCTGAAAACTGTCCTGCGGTGAGTGCCACTTTGGCGCGCAACAGTTCGTTCTGAACATCGAGCAGATCAAGCAGGGTTCGCTTACCCAGGGACAACTGCTCGTTGTAAACCTGCAGGACTTCCTCGGTGGACGCAACGTGCGCCTCCAGGTATTCCAGGCGAACCAGAATGTCCTGAAGTTCATTCCAAACCGTGGTCACATCCTCATCCAGCTCACGTTGCGCACCACGCAGGCTCTCCTGCGCCGCCATCATACGGGCAGACGCTTCGCTGCGGCGTGCTTTCTCCGCGCCCCCTTTGTAGAGGTTATAGGTCAATCGCACCATGGCGGTTACGTCGTCGTTGGCACCGATCGTGCCATCAGTGTCGTCATTACGGGTCGCGCCCAACTCGAGATCAATGCGCGGGTATTTGTTGCCACGTGCGGATTTGTCTGCAGAAACGGCGGCATCATATTCGGCTTGAGCCGCCTCCAATTCGGGGTTGTTATCCTCGGCAATGGTGAGCGCCTGAGTCAGGGTCGAAGGCAAGCCCGACGCATTATCTGGCAGCGACAGGTTGACCGGCTGTTCACCAATCACACGGTAGAACTCTGCTCTGCCATTGGCCACATCACGCTTGGCAAGCAACACATTGGATTTGGACTGAGCGCGTCGACCTTCTGTCTGTACAACATCAACACGCGTACCCACACCACTTTCATAACGCTCGGAAATCTTGGTGAGGGTCGTGTCGTGATGCTGCAGGTTCTCTTCTCCCAGAGCAACGACAGAGCCGCGACGCAACATCTCAAGATAAACCTGTACTGCTCTCAAGCTGACCGCTTCCTCGGTATTGGTCTGCCGCGCCAGTGCTGCCTCTGTCAGTGAGGCCTGCTGTTTGATCAACCCGCGGGTGCTAAAACCATCGAACAACCGTTGAGTGAGCCTGATACTTTTCTCGGTTCGGCTCAGATCAAGGCTCTCGACCCCGGTCGCCCGTGTCGTCGTATTATTGGATTGTTCCCAGCCTCCAGCCAGACCGATTTCAATAGACGGGTAAATCCCGGCCTTACTTTGGCGAGCCAGAAAACTCTGGGCTTCTGCCGATTGACGGCTGGCAGCAATATCCGGGTTGGTACTCAGCGTGGCCCGGACCGCTTCTCCTAACGTGATCGCCGATACGCTGGAGATATACCCGGCCATCAGCACCAGAACGACAAATTTCCTCAACAGAGAAGCCCCCCTGGTCTCGTTGTTTCTGGTCAGCAAGCTTCCATGATCTCCATTCAGAACCCTGTGTGCCTTCCTGGCTTTTGGCGCTCCGGTTATCCCGTGGCATGTGCCACCTGATGTTCCATCGCTCTCTCAACTGCAGCACCACGACTCGATGCGTGAAGGAGCTGGAAACGTCCAGATGTCTAATTCTGTCCCGCATTCAAACACAGGTACGTGACAATGACCAACCCATGGCCGGTCGCTTCAGGAAGATTCCTCGATGCTGATGACACGACGGATTTCATCTGTCTTGAACCCCAGTACCATGGGCCTCCTGACGCCCTGCAACACTAGAACATCATAGAGTTCCTCAACAATTGCACCCACGTTCGCCGCGTGCACTAGATCACCGGTGTTGAGGTCGATCACAGCAAGCCCACAGCGAGTGCTGATCCCCTCGCGTTGCAGATGATCGTCCAGCGGTTAGCCACCAAACGCCTAGTTGTGAGCCCATTCGACATCCCCACAATGGCATAGTCATCGGTAAACGCGAGCCCCCGTGTGAAGCCAAGGCAGAATGCGACCCGTTCGAAGCGGCCACTCGCGAGGTCCACGTACCCCAGGTAATCGGCTCCGGATTCCAGCAACCAAAGCCGATCCTGGTGCCAGCGCGGCGAATGAGGCATCGACAGTCCATGGGCGACAATCTCGCCACTTTGCACATCACAGACGACACCGCCTTCGAGACGGTGTTCACGCCAGCCATCCTGAATGTCGGTGGCAGCCACTGCGGTCACCCAGCCTGGCTGTCCATCCCGCTTCGCAAGCCCGTTCAGGTGACACCGATCTTCTGCCGCCAGGCGACTGATCCAGGGAGGTTGTCAGACCGGTTCGAAACTGTGGTTTGTCACTGACAGTCGCCAGACAGGAAAACAGTGTATTGACGAACCCCGGCTGACCATCGCCGTGGAGCCAAATGTCGTGGATATCGATGTCCACCGTCGTGTACACCACTTTCGGCACATACAGTCGGTCATAGCCCTGGTAATTGCCATCCTCAAACGCGCTGCCAAAGCGCCAGAGCTGATAGAGCGTACTGAGATAGAACATCTCAGCATTTTTGTTCGCAACCAGCCCCATACAACGACTGAAGGTGCGTTCGAGGACGGAAACTTTCGGACCGTCGCCGTCGCCGGGCCGATGACCCAGCAGAAACAGTTTGGCGCTTCGCCATGTGGTAAACGTGAGGCTGATGTCCTGCGACGCCAGGAACTTCGGAAACTGACGACCGACCGACAGCTCAAAGCGCGCCTGGGACGCGTCAGCACCTGCCCGCCCATCATCCAGCGAGTCGGATATCACATCAGGCCCATAGTCAGCCATGAGACGTCGCGACCAACAGCATGCCCGGGTAAGAACGAGATATCAGTTGACGTTGAAACCCGCAGACTCGTAACTGCCGGTGATCATGAACGCTGACCAGATGTAGGGAAAACCCCATTCCGGTGAGTCCATCATCTCAAGCTGCGTTTCTCGCAGCGCTTCACGCGCTGGCATGCCACCACCCACACGGTCATAGAAGTCTGTCATGAGTGCCTGCGTACCAGCGTCTGAGACTTCCCAGAGCGAACTCACGACTTCTGCTACACCCGCTTCCTGGAATGAACGCCGGAGACCATAAACACCTTCGCCTTCATGGATCTCACCAAGTCCCGTTTCACAGGCGGAGAGGACCACGAGTTTGGTACCGGAAAGATTCAGGTCAAGCACTTCCAATGCGGTCAGTACACCGTCGTTATTGGTGTCGATATCACCCAGGAACTGGGCATTGGTATTAATCCCCGCAAACGCGAGACCAGCTCGCAGCAAGGGATTATCACCCGGTGGCGGCACATGCAGATCAGCGCCCCGCTGCAGTTTAAGCAGACGCTTGCGCAGATTGTCGTCTGCTTCCAGGAAGAAACCGTGAGTCGCCATGTGGAGAATCTCCGGGGCAGCGTCCATTTCACCGAGCACTTTCTCCTGGGCGATCTCGCCGAAGAAAACACTGCTGACCTGATCACGTTTCGCAACCTGCTCGTTGATGATACGGCCTTCTTCCGCGGCACCGGGCAACGGGGGAAAATTCAGCCCCCGCAGTCCACCACCCGCACCACGCAGACCGAGTTGTGCGGCAGTTGAACGCTTGCCCTTGGCCAGTTCGATCTCTTCGGTGGAGACCACGTCTTCAGAGTCATAGTCGGGGCCGGCCAGAATCACATACTCGCCATCCGCCAACCGAAACTCGTTTGGCAACAGGTCCCTTGCCGACGTCAGCATATGGAGATCATTGGTCTCCAGCACATAAACCTCGTCGTAGCTGACCAGTGCATTAAAAGGCAGGATATTCAGCACACCGTCCGGAATCATGTAGACGTACTCGATATCGTCGATGATCTCAACGATGGGTGCCCACACAACCTCATAGGCGAGCTGACCAACTTCCAGGATCTCCTCGTCATCAGCCAGGTCATCCTGGATAAACGTACGGTACTCAAGCACGGCTTCTTCAATAGAATCCCGGTCTGCATAGCGGAGCAGTTCGTAGAACACCTCACCATCTTCCTTGATCGCAATACCGGCAAGGATCTCGTTGTTCTCACCGTCTTCGTGACTGAGGAAATCAATCAACGCGCTCCCCTCTGCAAGGTAATTTTCCAGGCGGCTGGTATTCACCTCCGCGATAGACGTTCGGTAACGGGCCGATGCTCGCCCAAGCTGACTCTGAAGCTCGTTCACTCGCTGCTCCAGTTCATAGAGGAATGCCGCATGGTTCTCCCCCGTTTCGGCAGTAGGTCCAGACAATGTCAGCGACGCCAATTCCTGACGCGCCTCAACAAGACCGTCTGCGAGCGCCTTCAATTCCGGATCTCGTGACAGGGTGGCAATCTGCTGAATCTCGGAGGTCACCTTCAGGAGCAAACCTTTGCGTTGCAGGCTCGCATCAATCAATCGACGCCCGCTGGTCTCATCGTTCAGCTCAACAACCATCGACAGATAGTGGTTCAATTCCGGTCGATGCAATCGCATATAACCTTCTCGCGCATTTTCACCGGTGGTCCACAACATGCGATCGAGGAATTGGCTACGTCGCTGAAAACCCAGTTCCTTCAGATCAACTGCCGCCTGCAGGTTGCCTTTGGCAGCAAGCACGTCTGCGAGCAGGTTCAGCGCGTCGAAAGTGTACGGGTGAAGTTTACCAAGCACCTTCTCGGCCTTCTCAAGCGCGTCGCCAAGCAGCGCACGAGCCTCGTCAATGTTACCGGCGTCAAGCTGCACGCCACCCAGATCAATCAGGCTGCGGATAACATCCGGATGTTCATCACCGAGTGTCTGTTGTCGCAGCGCCAGCGCTTCTGAAATGAGTTCCCCCGCAACTTCCAGCTCACCCATCTTGTGCAGCGAGCGACCCAGATTATTAGTGGCCGCCAGCGTGCTGGGATTATCTGCCCCCAGGGAAGTCTCCCAGGATGCCTGGACGTCCATGAACATGTCGGTGGACTGCTCGAAGTCCTCCATCAAGATATAAAGGAAGGCAAGATTGTTCTTGATCGCGATGGTGTCCGGGTGTTCAGGTCCCAGCAGATTTTCATAGGTGTCAATGGACACCTGGTAGAGCGGTTCGGCTTCGCGGAAGTTTCCCTGGCTTTCAAAAAGAAGCGCCAGGTTGTTCCGGGACGCGACCGTGTCGGGATGCTCCAACCCAAACACCTGTTCAAATCCTGCGACTGCTTGTCTCAACAACGGTTCGGCCGCGTCGTAGAGACCAATCTGCTCATACAGTTGACCAAGTGCGTTGGTTGCAGTGAGCGAAGACGGGACCAGATCGCCATACGTGGACGATAGTCCAACCCGCGCGCCTTCAATCAATGCCTCGGCATCGGGCAGTTTCCCCAGTCGCCGGTAGATGTCACCCAGGGACAACTGGTTGTTGTAAAGGTTCTCGGCCGTATCGGGACTATCCGCCCAATGACGATAGCCATAGTCGAGCACGTCTTCCGTCACCATCTGCGCCATCGTCAACTCACCGAGGATATTGAAGTTTGCGCCCTGATAGCTCTTTGCCACCATAAGCGATTCCACCTCACCGGCCAGAACCGAAAGTTCAGCAACACCGGCCAACAGTTCCTGGCTCTCCGCGTAACGTCCCTGTTGTCGGTAGACGTCCGCGAGCAGCGTCAGGTTTTCAAGGGTAAATTCATTGACGCCCGGATTCGCAAAGCCCATCCGTTCGGAAATCAACAGGAATGTTCGTTCGGCGTCAGCAAGTTGCCCCAGGTCGAACATCAATAGACCCATCTTTTTCAGGCAACCTGTATATTGGCGATGGTATTCGCCATGGGCCGTTCCTACGTCACTGCAGACCTCACTCAAGACATCCAGGGCCACTTCGTATTCTCCAAGTGAAACGAAGGTTTCGGCGGCCACAATTCTCATGTGCACGGTTTCCGGATGCATCGGGCCCAGGCTCTCCGCCAACAAGCTCGCCAGGTCGTCGCGGCGGATCTGCGCTTCTTCAATAAATTCAGGGTTCGGGCTCAATTCCATGACATTGGTCGCCTGCAAAGCGACGTCGACCGTGACCGGGTGATCATCGCCGAACGCGGCCGCTGCCATCTGTTGTGCATCACCAAACGTCGAGAGCGCAGGGTCACCCATGCCGTTCTTCAGATAGAAGAAACCCAGGTCGACAGTGACATTAATCGTGACGATATGTTCGGGTCCCAGAAAATCCATGGCGACTTCCTGGGCTGCTTGTTTGGCCTCAAGCACAGCTTCGAGATCACCGGCGACAGCAGCGTCATTGGCTTCTGCGATCAACTCGTCAAGAATCATGGCGGCTTCC
>NTKD01000050.1 GCA_002457275.1 OM182 bacterium MED-G24 | reverse complement strand
CCTGATGCCCAGCCTCCTTGAGGTGTTCAGCAAATGACTCCATCGCGTCAAAAAACGCGCATACTTTTTGCACATGATGCGGGACGTAGGTGGCCTCTTCATGTAACTCCGCAATGACATACAAAGTCCTGTCATCCTGTTCAACAAACCAGGAATGAAGATCATTTAACTGATCACCGAGAATCAGTCGGAGTCGATGAAAACTGGATGCCATATCTCTACCAGGGCAGTTCTTCTCCATTCCATGCCCAGAAACGCCCTGTATCTTCCGGGCGCAGACCGTCCAGAATCTTCTTCAGATGCACCGCGCTTTCTTCAGGTAGTAAGACATGGTTTTTGTTACGGGTGAACGGCTTCGACAGCGGACTAGCAACGGTCCCCGGATGCAACGCTGCCACCGTGCATTTCGGCAATGCTAGCCGCCACTCGATGGCAAGCGTTTTTATCGCCATATTCAGTGCCGCTTTTGTCGCGCGGTAACTGTACCAACCACCGAGACGATTATCTTCGATGGAACCCACCTTGGCGGATATCGTCGCGAAGAACGCGCCCTGGCTTCTGCGCAACACCCGCCGCGAATGTTTTGCCAATAGCAGCGTTGGCAGGGTGTTGATCTCCAGGCTACGCATGAGTTGTTTAGCAGAAACTCTGGAGATCGATTTCTCTGGTTGCATTGCTTCCTCGTGCAGCAAGCCCACGGTATTCAGAACACCATCCAGCCGGTCGAGTTGGGACATGAAATCTTCAACCTGCCGTTCACAGGTCAGATCCATCGACACACACATTATCTTGGAGGAACTGAACGTGGGCTCGCGCGTGCGATAAGTATAGACCACAGTACCCACTGTAGAGTCAGCGGCGTAAGCGCGCGCAAGTTCGGCGCCGATCGTGCTGCCCGTGATCAGAATTTTTCTACCAGGATTTTCGGAAGTGTGACTGTCCATAGCCAACTTACGATTACCGTCACCGGTTGGATCTATTCCACGTCGGGAGGCGTATCCTACCTATTCGTCACTGAGTGACACTTAATGCCCGAAGGACCTGAAATACGTCTTGCCGCTGATCGTCTGCACCGCGTCCTTAGCGGAAACAGAATAGTTGCCGCGTCGTTCACACCACATCGCCTCCGACACGCCAAACGTCGTATAGAAGGGCAAAAAGTGCGGCGTGTTACCTGTCACGGCAAAGCCATGCTGACGGAGTTTGATTGCGGCGTAACTCTTTACTCACATAACCAGTTGTACGGCATCTGGCAAATCAGGGAACGTGGAGAAACACCGAAAACCAACCGCAGCCTGCGCGTTGCTCTGCATACCGAGCAACACAGCGCACGCTTGTATAGCGCCACCGACATTGAACTATGGCCTACCGCCAGGCTTGATGAACATCCGTTTCTCAGCAAGCTGGGCCCGGATGTCCTCGACCCCTTGCTCACTGCTGCGAAGATCGCCGGTCGGTTACAGCATGAAAGTTTCCGAAAGCGCGCGCTGGGTAGTCTCTACCTTGATCAAAGCTTCATCGCGGGGATTGGCAACTACCTGCGTTCTGAAATACTGTTTCAGGCAAAACTTGCGCCAACTGCACGTCCGATGGATCTGACACGGCGTAACCTGCAGCGTCTCGCTCGCGCGACGTTGGCCGTAAGTCAGCGCAGCTATCGAACACACGGTCTCACAGTGACGCCCACAACCCGAAAGAAAATCACCGAACTGGACAGCGATTTCGCGAAAACACGTTTCGCAGTATTCGCACGTGAACACCGTCCTTGTGTGAACTGTTCGACGCCCATTGAGAAAGACCAGTTTACTGCACGTCGCTTGTATTGGTGCCCGGTGTGTCAACCAGGTTGACCACGCCTCGACTTGTTAACACGCTGGCAGTGTTTGGAATTGCACCTTTCCTGATCGCGCTATCGCTGCCGGAGTCATGGTCACTGACTGTTTTTAAGCTTTACTCGACCGCCATCCTCTGTTTTTTATCAGGCAGTTGGTGGTCCACTGCTCTGGTCAGCACAAGACACGACGCGCCGAATCGATGGTTCGTAATGCTACTCAGTAACCTCGCAGTACTGCTCGCAGTCCTTCTGGCGTGGTTGGATCATTCCTTAACAATACCCGGTCTCGCGACGCTGTACGTCCTGTTGTTGCTGGGCGAGCAGCGTCTGTCCGTTTTTTCCCGTCAACCTAACTACTACCAACAGATGCGTCAGTGGGTCACTGGTATTGTCGTTTTGCTGCATCTTTTTGCGTGGTGGACCCTCAATGAAGCTGGTACCTCGTGGCACTAGATACCCGTGTGGATGTTCATCAGGCCCTGAGAGTTTTCCAAAAAATACAGCAACTGGGTACTCGCGAAGATGACAACTATCGTTACAAGGGGATCACTGCCACGTCAGACTATGATGGCTATACTCTGATCCTCAAAGACGACTACGTAACACTCACCATCCTGTTCCACAGTAAGTTCAAACTTGAATACCGCGGGGCCGTCCGGCTCGTTCGTTTTCTTGAACAGTTGAGCGACATTGATCGGCACCGCGCCCCAAAAAAACATCCAAATTGAAATCGGCGAACGGCCGAGGAATCGTTCTCATTAGCATTAGAATCCACCTGTGTCGGTCGGACGTAACTAGCCTCGTAGCAACCGAGGAAAAAACATGACTACCCGGAGAAAGTTTCTGAAAGCGACCGCAAGTGTTGCTCTGCTTCCACTCGTGACGTTGCCGGTACATCGCACAATGGCCGCTGAAAAAGTGCCCGTTGATGATCCAACCGCGAAGGCTTTGAAGTACGTTGAAGACGCCACCACCGCGACGCGCGCAGACAAAATGGGAACACCGGGCAACGAGCAGGTATGTACAAACTGCAACTTCTACAAAGCAGATGCCAACAACCCTGGATGGGGTGGTTGCGCCCTTTTCCGGAATCGCCTGGTCGCCGGGCCCGGTTGGTGTGCCGGCTGGGTGCCAGTTCAATCGTGACCGCCAGTCCACATATACGCTGCGCCAACAAGTCAGATCTGCCCTTCATCAACGCAGTCATCAACGCTGCGTTGATGACGTGGCCGATCAGCACGCGAGCACAGCGGCTATTCGCTGGCGCGCTTGCCTATGACGCTGTTGATCTGGTCCATTTTGAGATGTTTGTGTGCATCCAAGCGGATCAAGTGGTTGGGATGGCGGCGTGGGATCCGCACGACGAGCCATCTCTTTTTCACGGATTGTATGTGACACCGGACCATCAGCGCCTCGGTGTCGGCACTGCACTAATGAACACTGTATTTGCGCGCGCCACTGCGAACGGCAAGAAGGGCGTGCTTATAAAATCGGCACGCGCTTCCCTCTCTTACTTTGAAGCACTTTCCTTCGACCGAATCGAGGCCATTGCGGACACCGACTACCCTTATACATTCTGGCGTCCTGTAACCCTAGCTACCGCCTGACTCGTCACACCCAGCGCGACAATTTCACAGCGAGACACTGCCCGACTTTCCCCCTCAACCTGAAGAGCCCTGACATTACACCTTCGCGGTACGCAATTTCCGCGATCCGTGAAAACTGCCACCGTGCGCACCATCTGCGTTTCACCCTTTTTTGCGCCACCGTCACCTGTTGCTCGTCATGCGCGACGACAAATCGCTCCACACCGTCAATGACCACTTACCACGCCTGACCGCCGATCAATACAGGTCAAACGACGATTAGACGACCACGCCGGTTTCGCCGGCGTGGACGAATTGTAGTTCACAGATAGAACAAGCGATCTGCAGGCATGATACGTTTCTTCTCCCTTTCACAGCCTTTTGCGAAGTACCATCATATAGTTACCGCCTAAGTACCGAGTTAGCGACATGGAACGAGTCAGTGGATTTACCGCCACACCGGTACGTTCAAGACGTTCGAAACCATAGCGGGACAATAACGCTTCAAGCTCTTTGGGTTTCACGAATTGGCTCTAGATATGGGTACCTCACCCTTGCCGGGGATCACCTTCAATCGCGGTGAACCACCGTCCTCGGGCTTTGTCCCGGACGCGGGGACTTCATCGGTCTTCGCATTCTCGAGTGCCTTGACACTCCTTTTCCCCCGGTCAACCTCTACACCAGCACGTGTTTCACGTACACCCACCGTGTGGACTTCAGTACTGGGTACCACCCCGGCAGGCATTGAACCAGCTTCTGCATCAAGCATGAAGCGGTGTGCCCACCTTGATCACATAACCATCTCCAGACCTCAAGATCACGGCGTGATGGCCGCTGACGGTGGGATCTCGGATGGTAATATCACAATCGGACCGGCGGCCGACCACCGCAGACTTTGCAGTTACAACAACCTGCTCAATGTGTTTGCTGTCTTTGAGTACGATGATTCTCACTACGGGCTATCCAATACTACCCATCGATGACCCATTTCCTGGAGTGCAATATCGAATCCTGGAAGTGCTGAACTGCGGATCCGTTGTTATTCGAACCAGTTTAAAATCTTCTTGATCAGACCTCGCTGCGCCGGATAAGGCCGCACGACCCTGATCAGAATGACAGAGATATTGTCTTTTCCTCCGTTGGCATTGGCAACGGTCACCAGATGTTTGGTGAGAGCGTCCAGATCCTCTCCCAACTCACGGAAACTCTTTTCGATATCCTCGTCGATGACAAGATCGGTCAGTCCATCAGAACACAACAGGTAGATATCACCTGGCAAGGCATCGTACTCGTGGACTTCGGCTTCTACAGAAGGAGCCACACCAACGGCACGCGTCACCACATTTTTTCGGTTGGACGTTCGGGCTTCTTCTTCACTCACGAGTCCCTTATCGAACAGTTCCTGAACAAAGCTGTGGTCCTTGGTGACCTGTTCCAGCAAGTCATCCCGGAATCGATACAACCGCGAGTCACCAATGTGGCCGACAATCACACGGTTATCCCAGAACAGACTGACCACCACGGTTGTCCCCATACCACGGCACTGCGGCTGGGTCTGAGAGGTATGGAACACCATGGAATTGGCTTTCTCTATCGCGTACTTCACGACAGCGGACTCCAGCTGGAGCTGCTTGTAGGCATCCGCGTTGTCGCCGGTCTTCATTTCCTCGATCAGCTGCCCGGTACCTTCCCGGTAGGACACCAGGTCCTCGATGAGAAGGTGGACTGACATGGAACTGGCGACTTCTCCGGCATTCAAGCCACCCATACCGTCCGCAAGGACGCCGATACCCAGGTCACATTCACAACTGATATAGTCCTCGTTGTGATCCCGGACCTGTCCAACGTGAGTTTCGGCCGCAAACTCTAGCTTTCCCTTGATGCTCATGCTTGGCTCACATTCTGCTCGTGGTCGTTCAACCGTTCCAGGCATACCCTCAGGTGTTCTGCCATCTTGGTCCCGGTCTGATATCGCTTCTCTGGCTTTTTACCGATTGAGAAGATTTCATATCCCTCCGATGGGATCATCAGAACGAACAGCGCAAGGTTCAGGAACACATCCCAGCGCTTCAACGGGTTTTTCATAGTGGCCTACCTGCCTGCAGCACGATCATACCCCTGTCCCAACCCCCTGGATGTCCAATCCTGGCGTTGGATAGAGATCGCGGGGACTGCAGCCGCAGCTCCCTTGTTCAAGGGCATCTTGCGTCATCGGTATCAACATGCCTAACGTGGATAGTGATCCTCGGAAATGAAAGTCTGATCAAACGGATTGGGGTGCGCCCTCAGGCAACGGGAGCGCATGGATTTCACTATACACAGATTAACCATTTCCTGTATTCTGATTACCCACTTTTGAACGCTGCTCATACCCATGCTGACGGTCATTTCCCCGGCAAAAACGCTGGACTTTGATACTCCGGCGGTCACCCGAAAACTCAGCCAACCCTCCCTTCTGAACCAATCCAGACAGTTGGTCACGCTGATGCGTAAACAGACTGCCGGAGATCTTGAGAAGATGATGGGAATCAGTCACAAGCTTGCAGAACTGAACGTCGAACGATTCAAACAGTGGAAATCTCCGTTTACACCAGACAATGCCAAACAGTCCATTCTGGCTTTCCGTGGTGATGTTTATATCGGCCTCGACGCGGATACCTACAGTGAAAGGGATTTCAATTTTGCACAGAAGCATCTGCGAATTCTCTCCGGTTTGTATGGCGTCCTTAAACCACTGGATCTGATCCAGCCATACCGCCTCGAGATGGGGACACGTATTGAAAACCGTCGAGGCAAGGACCTGTACGAATTCTGGGGAAACCGCATTGCGAAATCCCTGTCGTCTGAGCTGGACAGTCACCGAAACGGAACACTGATCAACCTTGCGTCCAATGAGTACTTCAAGTCGGTGCAGACCGAAAAACTGGGCGGCGATGTGATCACTCCTGTGTTCAAGGACTTCAACAAAGGGGCTTACAAGGTGATGAGCTTCTTCGCCAAGAAGGCCCGTGGCAGTATGGCGAGCTTCATGATTCGTCAGCGCATCGATCGAGCGGATGGCTTGAAGGACTTCAGGACCGATGGCTATCGCTTCAACGCGAGTCTGTCGTCGGACACTGAATGGGTGTTCACGCGAAAAGCTTCCTAGGTCATCCACCGGGAACTGACGACCTATCCAGCCCCGCAAAGCCTTGGCCACCCTGGGAATCATTGTTAACCCGATGTCGGGGCGTGACGTACGGCGCGTTGCCGCCCGGGCAAGCCTTTCCAGCCACCACGATAAGCAACTGCTGGTCACCCGGATCGTCCTTGGCGCACTTGCCTATGGGACTCGTCAGGTACTGCTGATCGATGATCCCTTTCGCATCGCCAGAGGAGCTGTCGAAAACCTGCCAAGCAAGCAGCACGTCACCCTGATTCCAATGCGTCCAACGCATTCTGATTCTGACTCTGAAACGGCACTGCGCATGATGCTGGATATGGGAGCACAGACGTTTGTCGTCCTGGGTGGTGATGGCACTAGTCGAATCGTCGCTCGTGCCTCAAAGGACATTACCCTGCTGCCACTATCAACCGGCACAAACAATGTCTTTCCATTTCGTATCGAGGCTTCCGTTGCAGGCGCCGCCGCCGGGCTGGTCTCGTCTGGGCGGATTCCACCGACACGCTGCCCGCGATGTAAGATCATCGACATAGAGACTGATCGAGGTCATGACATGGCGTTGATTGACGTGGTTCACCTCGTCAACGACGAGATTGGCAGCCTGCTTCCGTTCACCCGACAGAACCTCAAGCAATTCGTTGTCACACGGGCTGAACCCGATGGAATCGGTATATCGCCGATCGCCGGTTTTCTCACACCCTGCAACATGGACGACGAACATGGTGTCTGGGTTGAATTAAAGCAACCCGGGGAACAGCTCGGAAGTTCAGACATCAATATCCAGGTGCCTTTGTCACCCGGACTCTATGAACCCCTAGTTATAAGACGTGTTGAGCCAGTGACGATCGGCAGCAAACTGATGTTCCAGGGGCCAGGCATTCTTGCGATGGATGGTGATCGACGTATCCAGCTTCAGGATGGAGAGTCAGCAACGCTGACTATTCGACGTAGTGGACCACGCGTCATATCCCCTACCGAGATCATGACCTCGGCGGCTTCAGAAGGGGTGCTTTCGTCATCAGGCACACCTATCACAATTGACCACCCAACAAGCAGCAGTTAGCCTTCAGACATGTTTTACCGTACCCATCAGCAAAGTTCAGTGTTCACAGCTTGTATTCGTCCCGCAGTTGTTGTGTTCGTGGCTCTGTTGATCGTTCACTCCCCGCTCTCAGCAGATGAACAGGCTGCCCGTCCTGTCGAAGACAACAAGACACAGACTCTGGTCTGGCCAGACGGCACCCGCTACGTCGGTGAGGTACGGGGTGGCGTTCGCTGGGGAGAAGGGACCATTTTCTGGGAAGATGGAACGCGTTTTCACGGTCATTACATCGCGGGTCGGCGCCAGGGAACAGGCACAATGATCTTGCCTGATGGAACCTTGTACACGGGTTATTTCGAAAATGATCAACTCGTTAACACGCCGCCGGACGACAAGGCAGCGCCCATCATTACCCTCGACAAATCGCCTCCGGTACAAGGTATCGTTCAGATCACCGATCATGTGAAGTCAGAGCTTGTCGAAACCTTGTCCGCCTGGGCAGACTCATGGTCCGCGCAGAACGTGGAAGCCTATCTCAGCTTTTATAGCAAGGACTTCCAGATACCTAGTCGGGGCTGTCACGGCGTAGTTGGGAAGCACTCAGACGTACGCGCATTGAGCGTCCCGAAAGGATCGACGTCGGTTTGTCATTTACCAGACTTACCGTCACCGCACCCAACGTCGTTGAAGTCACGGTACGTCAGGTCTACGACTCTAACCGATTCTCTGACGACACGATCAAGGTGATGCGCATGCAACTCGTTGACGGTCGCTGGAAGATTATCCTTGAGAGGTCCATCGATGGTTGATCCCGTACCCGCGGCGACAATCCTGCTGCTTCGAGACAATCCAACAGCGGACGCTGATTGCGAGGTGTTCATGGTCGTCCGACACCACCAGATCGATTTTGCATCTGGAGCGCTGGTATTTCCCGGTGGCAGAATCGACGATGGCGACAGTGAGGTCACTGCTCACTGTGATGGTGCCGAGGGTCTCGATGCCTTTGAGATCGCTATGCGCGTCGGTGCCATCAGGGAAGCGTTCGAGGAGTCTGGTGTACTGCTCGCTCGACCCGTCGGTGAACAGGCGATGATCTCTGCCGAGCGTTGTCTCGAACTGACCCCCTATCGCGACCAACTGAATCAGGGAGACCTCTCACTCAAGTCGTTTCTTGAACAGCAGAACCTGCAACTGGCATGTGACGTGCTCACACCTTTCGCTCACTGGATCACACCGGACATGATGCCCAAACGGTTTGACACCCACTTTTATGTCACCAGGGTCCCAGAGTCGCAGGTCGCGGAGCACGATGGGACAGAATCTGTAGACTCCGTCTGGATCTCCGCCGACGATGCCCTTGCGGGTGCCAAAGATGGACGCTATACGGTGATTTTTCCGACGCGTCTCAACATCGAATTGCTTGCAGACAGTGGTTCAACGACAAACCAAGTGATTGATGCCAGCGCGACGCGGGATATCGTCCCGGTTCTCCCGGTGACTGAAAAACGGGAAGATGGGACCTATATCTGTATTCCCGCTAATGCGGGGTATCGCGTCAGTGAGGAAAAAATGGAACGCGGCGCATAGCCAGGACCCACACGTTGGCGTTATCCACCGACGCTAGCCACCGAAGTCATCGAGGAAGATGTTGTCGCGCTCCACGCCGAGTTCATCAAGCATCTGAAGTACTGAAGCGTTCATCATAGGTGGTCCACACATATAATATTCGCAATCTTCCGGAGCAGGATGTTCCTGCAAATAGTTCTCCAGCAACACGGCGTGGATAAAGCCGGTATAACCCTCCCAGCCTTCAATACCATGATCAGACAACGCCACATGCCACTCGAAATTGTCATGTTCAGCAGCCAGCTTGTCGAACTCATCCACGTAGAACAGTTCTCGCTGGTTACGGCCTCCGTACCAGAACGAGATCTTACGGTCTGAGTGGATACGCAACAACTGGTCAAAAATGTGCGCTCGCATCGGGGCCATGCCTGCACCACCACCGACGAACACCATCTCGGCATCCGTCTCTTTCGCAAAGAATTCACCAAAGGGCCCAAAGATCGTGACCTTGTCACCTGGCTTCAGTTTGAAGAGGTAACTGGACATCTTTCCCGCCGGGAAGTCAGTTCCGGGGGGTGGTGATGCAACCCTGATATTGAATTTCATAATCCCTTTTTCTTCGGGATAATTTGCCATCGAGTACGCTCGGATGGTGGTCTCATCCACTTTGGACGTCGTGTCGAAGACGCCGAATTTGTCCCAGTCCGGGCGGTACTCTTCTTCGACATCAATTTCCGTGTACTTCATATCATAAGGCGGAATCTCAAACTGCACGTAGCCCCCTGCCCTGAAATCCACTTCCTTACCCTCGGGCAATTTCAGTACGAGTTCTTTGATGAAGGTCGCAACGTTGTCGTTGGAGATGACCTCACACTCCCAGCGTTTGACGCCGAAGATCTCGGCAGGCACCTCGACCTTCATGTCCTGTTTCACAGGGGTCTGGCACGACAGTCGCCAGCCATCGCGTGCTTCACCACGCGTGAAGTGGCCTTCTTCAGCCGGAATCATCGACCCGCCACCTTCCATGACACGACACCGGCATTGGGCGCACGTACCACCACCACCGCACGCGGACGACAGAAAAATACCCGATTCTGCGAGCGTCGCCAGTAGCTTGCCCCCGGCACTGGCAGTAATCACATTCTCCGGATCACCGTTGATCTCGATCGACACTTCGCCGGAACTCACGAGTTGTTTACGTGCAAACAGGATGACAAAAACCAGTGCCATGATGACACCGGTGAACATGCTCACACCCAGGATAATCTCAGTCGTCATTTCTTGATCCGAATCCTCTTGGCTATTGACAGCAAATTCCCTAGAGCGAAATGCCGCCAAACGACATGAAGCCCAGGGACATTAGTCCCACCGTGATAAAGGTCATTCCGAGTCCACGGAGTCCTTCAGGGACGTCACTGTATTTCATCTTTTCGCGGATACCCGCCAGCGTAACGATCGCGATCGCCCAACCCAGACCAGAGCCCAGCCCATAGACGACACTCTCTGTGAAGTTATAGTCACGACCAACCATAAACAGCGCTGCACCTAGAATGGCGCAGTTCACCGTGATCAACGGCAGAAACACACCAAGCGCGTTGTAGAGTGCTGGCACGTACTTGTCGAGAAACATCTCAAGGATCTGCACAATCGCGGCGATCACACCGATGTAGGACAGGAAACCAAGGAAACTCAGGTCCACGTCCGGCAAACCCGCCCAGGCCAACGCGCCGTCTGCCAGAAAATACTGAAAAATCAGATTGTTGACGGGCACGGTAATCGTCAGAACAACAATTACTGCGATACCCAGTCCCGCCGCGGTCGAGATTTTCTTTGAGATCGCGATGAACGTGCACATGCCCAGGAAATAGACCAGCGCCATGTTCTCGATGAAGATGGCCCGGACCAGGAGACTCAGGTAATACTCAACCATAATCCTCCTCCTTATGCCGTCCGCGACAGCGCAGTGTGGCCGCCGATCTCGTACTCGGGCTCCTCCACCTGCTCAGTCTTCCAGGCTCGCAATGCCCAGATCAGAAGACCGATGATAAAGAACGCCGACGGCGGTAACAGCATCATCCCCATCGGGTTGTACCATCCACCATCCGTCACCAGCGGCATGACCTGAAATCCGAACAAACTCCCCGAGCCGAAAAGCTCGCGGAAAAAAGCAACCAGCATCAGAACAATGCTGTAGCCCAACCCGTTTCCTATGCCGTCAAGAAAACTCGTACCTGGCGGATTTTGCATGGCAAAGGCCTCTGCCCGCCCCATCACAATACAGTTGGTAATGATAAGACCGACAAACACGGTGAGCTGCTTGCTCATGTCGTACGCAGCCGCAGCAATGATCTGATCCACAATGATCACGAGCGAAGCGATGATGGTCATCTGTACGATAATCCGAATACTGCTTGGAATCTGGTTCCGTATGATGGATATAAACAGATTTGAGAAGGCGCAAACAAAGGTCAGCGCGAGGCACATCACCAATGCCACACTCATCTTGCTGGTGACAGCAAGCGCTGAGCAGATGCCCAATATCTGCAACCCAATCGGGTTGTCGTTGAAGACAGGGTTAAACAGTGTCTCTTTCACACTACCCATTTTTAAATCGCTCCCGATTGCAGCTGATTCAACACCGGCCCAAACCCTTCATCACCCAGCCAGTAGCCCACCAAGTTTTCCACACCACGGCTGGTGAGTGTGGCGCCTGACAATCCGTCAATCTGATGTACAGCGTTTGTGTTCGTAGGGTCAACGCGCCCCTTGACCACCGTCAGTGCAACGTCACCATCGCCACCATAGATGCGTTTGCCAACCCACGACCCGCGCCAGACCGGGTTGACCACTTCGCCACCCAATCCCGCGGTTTCACCCTGTTCATAGAACGTAATGCCCGAAACGGTATTGAAGTCACCTTGCAGGGAAACAAAGCCGTACATAATCGACCAGAGACCGTAGCCATGAACCGGCACCACCACCTTGTCCACCTGACCGGCATCGTCATGCAACAGATAGACGACGCTATAACGGGCACGACGACTGATGGAGGCGATATCCTCAGCCGTCGACAGGTCCTTGGAAATGTCTGGGTTCTTGGATGCCTTTCGTTGATCATAGCGACTGATATCAAAGCCCAACTGCTCGACCTCAGCGTCATCCAGCACCCTCTTTTCCTGCAGGTCGACCATGCGAAGGGTAAACGAGGCGAACAATTCATCAATATCACTGCCACGCGTCACTCCAGGTTTGTACAACCCTGCCGCTTGCAGAATGTTCTTGTTGCGATCCGCATCCTTGTTGGCAATACGCTGGGGCTTGAGTAGTACTGCAGTTGCAGAGACCACAATCGAGCAGGCGAAGCACACAGACAGTGCCACCACTAGGATGTTGCTCATGGAATCCTTGTTTTTAGCCACCGCGAGCAAGCCTCCTCTTCACATTGCCGCGAACCACAACGTGGTCAATGAGCGGCGAAAATAGGTTGGCAAATAGAATCGCCAGCATCATGCCTTCAGGGAACGCCGGGTTCACAACCCTAATAAGCACGCACATCACACCAATCAGGATGCCATAGGCCCACTTCCCTTTGTCTGTCATTGATGCGGAAACCGGGTCTGTCGCCATGTACATCATGCCAAACGCAAAACCACCCAGGACCAGGTGCCAGTACCACGACATTCCGAACATCGGGTTGGTCTCCGACCCAATCAGGTTGAACATTCCTGCGGTAAGGAACATACCCAGGAATGTGCCCAGCACAATCCGATAGGATGCCACCCGCGTAATCAGGAGTATCGCGCCGCCAATCAGTATCGCCAGTGTTGAGGTCTCCCCAATAGAACCCTGGATGTTGCCGTAGAACGCATCCCACCAGGTGACGGCCAGAGCCTCGACCCCTGACGCTGCCGCGACACCCAACGCCGTTGCGCCGGAATAGCCATCGACCGCAACCCAGACCGCATCACCCGACAACTGGGCAGGATAGGCGAAGTACAGAAAAGCGCGGCCGGTCAATGCAGGGTTCAGGAAATTCTTACCAGTACCACCAAAGATCTCCTTACCGATGATCACGCCAAACGAAATACCGATAGCGACCTGCCAGAGTGGAATGGTGGCAGGCAACGTGAGCGCAAACAGAATACTGGTTACAAAGAAACCTTCGTTGACCTCGTGACCCCGTTTGATCGCGAACATCACCTCCCAGAAGCCACCCACCATAAAGGTGACCAGATAGATCGGTACAAAATAGACCGCGCCGTGAATAAGGCAGTCCCACCAGGAATCGGCGTCATAGCCAGCCAGCAGTTCAACGACGAATCCCCGCCAGCCTTCCGCGTTGGCAATACCCAACTCGGCCATCGCAAGATTGGCGTTATGACCCGCGTAGTACATCCCGGCAAACATCGGGATCCAGGCACACAACCACACCGTGGTCATGATTCGTTTCAGGTCAACGGCGTCCCGAACATGGGATGCGCTCGCGGTGACCTTGCCAGGCGTATAGAAAATGGTGTCAATAGCTTCGTAGAGTGCGTAGAACTTTTCGTACTTGCCGCCCGGGTGGAACGCAGGTTCCATGCGATCGAGTAAATCCCTCAGTGCCATGTCGCGCTAACCCTCCACTTCTATTCGGGTCAGCATGCTGCGCAGGTACGGTCCGTACTCGTACTTCCCGGGACAACTAAAGGTGCAGAGTGACAGATCCTCTTCTTCCAGTTCCAGGCAACCCAGTTCGGTCGCACCCTCGATATCATCGACAAGCAGTGACCGCAGTAATTGCGTGGGCAAAATATCCAGCGGCATCACCTTTTCATAAGTGCCAATGGGCACCATGGCTCGTTCGCTGCCACCGGTACTGGTGGTCAGCGGCATATTCCGAGTTCCCGTCAGCGCTGAAAGAAACAATCGCGTGACCGAGTACTTTCCGGTACCTGGCATTACGAAACCCAGGAATTCTCGCTCACGCCCTTCGGACAACACGGAGATCTGGTGATGGAAACGCCCCAGAAACGCACGCGCCCCAGAGGCTTCACGACCATTCAGCACGGAACCTGAAATGACACGATGCTCGCCATCGTTCAGCTGACCTGCAATGAGCTCATCGGTGCACGCTCCCAACCGCGTCCGGACCAGCCTCGGTTCTGCAACACCTGGCCCCGAGAGCGCGATAACACGTTCGCTGAAAATCTGACCGGAGAGGAACAGGTAGCCGATGGCAATCAGATTCTGGTAGTCGATATGCCAGACGTGCCGGGCGACACCTACCGGGTGCAAATAGTGGATATGTGTGCCACTCAGACCCGCGGGATGAGGCCCTGTGAAGTCTTCTACTTGAACCTCGCCGCCTGTGGTCGTCGGGATTTTGAGACCCGGTGCTCGACAGATGTAGACACGGCCCTCCGTCAATCGGCCCAGAACCGCGACTCCCGCAGAGAATGCATCCTCGTGCGCCGGTATGACTTGAGCAGGATCAGCCGCGCCAGGTCTCGTATCCATCGCGTTGACGAAAATTGCGGACGGCACATCATCTACGGCCGGTACTTTCCCGAAAGGCCGTGTACGGAGCGCCGTCCATTCCCCGGATTCGATCAGCTGATCTGCGACAACCTGCCGGTCAAGGCCGGCAATTGACGCCGCCTCATGCTTCCCGAAGGCGAGAGCTTCATCGCCCTCTACATCGATGACGAGAGACAAAAAGGCTCTCTTTGCACCGCGGTTGATCGCGGACACCGTCCCTGATGCCGGAGCAGTATATCGAATACCATTGTTTTTCTTACAGGTGAACACCAACTGGCCCTTGCTGACACGGTCGCCAACATTGACCTCCATAGTGGGCTTCAGCCCAGGGTAGTCCTCACCTGAAAGTGCGACGCTTCGTGCGGGCGCAATCTCAACGATACGTTGTTCGGGGCTTCCAGCAATCGGAAGATCCAAACCTCGCTTAATTTTAATCATCAGCGTCCTGATTTTAGTCAGTCTTATGGGCGGCCCACGCTGCCCTGCGTTTCTCTCTATCCAACCCAATCTAGTAGAGTTTTATCTACTAGATCATTATCCAGTAGATACCAGCGACATCTTCGATGAATCACTGGCGGGCTGCGGTGGCACAACCGGGTATTTGATACCAGCCATCCTCTGCGCAACGCGCACAACCTGACAGGTGTACCCGAATTCATTGTCGTACCAGACGTACAGAACGACCTGGTGACCGCCGGCGATTGTAGCATGGGAGTCGATGACACCGGCATGCCGATCACCAATAAAATCGGTGGACACCACTTCGCTGGAAATCATGTAGCCCACCTGCCGCTGCATCGCGGAATTCAAGGAGACCTCTCGCAGATACTCATTAACCTCTTCTCGGCTCGGTGCGGTCTTCAGCGTCAGGTTAAGAATCGCCATGGAGACGTTCGCTACGGGTACCCGGATAGAGTTACCTGTGAGCTTGCCAGCCAGTTCCGGGAGCAGTTTGCCCACAGAAGTTGTGGCATTGGATTCGGTAAGCACCATGTTGAGCGGTGCACTTCGACCTCGCCGCTCCTTCGAATGGATATTGTCATGCAGATTCTGGTCATCCGTATAAGCGTGGACCGTTTCCATATGACCATGCACAATACTGAACCGGTCGTTCATGCATTTCAGTATCGGCACAATCGCATTGGTAGTGCAGCTGGCAGCACCGATCAGCTTATCCTCAGGGGTCACCAGATCAGAATTAACGCCGGAAACAATATTCTTGAGGCTGCCCTTCGCAGACGTTGTCAACAGTACCTTCCCGGCTCCATTGGCCTGAAGATGTCGCGACAGTGCTTCCTCGTCCCTCCATGCGCCGGTACTGTCGACAACGAGGGCATCATTGATGCCGTAGGCCTTGTAATCCACCTCACCAGGGTCGCTGGCATAGATGAACTTTATAACGTTGCCGTTGCAGATCAGGACCTGGTTTTCCTGGTCCACCCTGATCGTTCCCTGGAAACTGCCATGTACCGAATCGCGGCGCAGAAGACTCGCGCGCCGATTGAGATCGAGTTCCTTATCCTTGGGTGGCCGCAGAACAACCGCGCGCGGCACCAGGTTCTGACCGCCACCTGTTTTCTCAACCAGCAGCCGCAATACCAGACGACCAATTCGGCCAAATCCATAGATGACAACGTCCGTGGCTGCATGGGTAGTGGTGGTTTCCTTACCGAGAACCGCTGCGCAGATTTCCTTGAGATAGTCGTTCAGATCTAGAGACGCATCCGAATCATGAAGTCGCATCCAGGTACTGGTGAGTTTGCCGATGTCGATATGAACAGGACCCAGATCAAGTTTGCTGAGTCCTTCCACTACAGGCCAGGTCTCAAACTCCGACATTTCGTTCTGCTCAATCTGGCGTACAAACCGATGAGCCTTCATCAATTCGATGACAGAACGGTTATAGAGTGGTTCCCCATGTATATAAGTAGCGATGTTTTTCCGATACAGCTTGCCGATGATCGGAATCATCCTTTCGGCGAGCGCTTCGCGTTCCTTCCAGTCATCGAAAGCTTCGTCAAGTGTCGGTTTGCTCAAGGGGTCGCTCCTCGCAAGGGTGCCAGTATCTGAAAGTGGACTTCGGTCCTTACCTTATCGATGCTCTTGGCTGATATCTTTACAGATGTCGATGATTTAAGTGTACAAAAGCCCTGAAACAGCGCTATGACGCCGGTTTTTCGACACGCGCTATTATAATTTCTCACCACTTCAAAGCAATGCTTACTCCCCAAATTGTCCTTCGCGACGTCGCCAATCGCGACGAGCGTTCAATATTTGAGCCTGAAAGGACCTCACTCTGAATAGAAGACATCCACAGCACCGCCTAGTCCAGACGCAACAGCTCCAGCGCCGGCGTCTGCTGATCCAGCCGAAAACGAAAACGACCCAGCACATTCATCCCAAGCAGACCATCCACAGAAACTCCGGAGCCGCCCTGCGAAAATGGGATATCAATGAGCCCCAGCGACAACTGATTGATCGTAACGCCTTCGCCCGCCAGGAACTCGCCCCCGAGGATCAACTCATCAGCGACAACAACCGGCGCCTGAATCACACCACCCGCGGTCGCGAAATAGCGGACTTCGTTGCCGATGGGC
>NTKD01000005.1 GCA_002457275.1 OM182 bacterium MED-G24 | reverse complement strand
TGGCGTAATATAAGGAGCCGGGCTTAGTGGGTCAAGGTCACAGGACGGGTTAGTCCTTCGAATCGGGCTCAGCCTCATTGCCAAGCTCCGGCACATCACCCGAATAGTTACGCTGATAAATCTCCTCACGATGCACGGCGACCTCTTTGGGCGCGCTCACACCGATACGGACCTGGTTACCTTTCACGCCCAGCACGGTCACGGTCACATCATCGCCGATCATGAGCGTCTCGCCGACGCGCCTGGTCAAAACCAGCATGTGTCCGTCCTCTCAAAATCCATTTTCAGGTCCGTAGAATCAATCGAAAGTGCTCAAAAGACCCTGGTTACGCCCCTTCCTCGTTCAGCTCAAAAGCCGAATGCAGCGCTCGAACCGCGAGTTCAAGGTATTTCTCGTCAACTACTACAGAAATCTTGATCTCTGAAGTCGATATCATCTGAATATTGATCGACTCATCTGACAAGACCTTGAACATCTTACTGGCAACACCGGCATGCGAACGCATTCCAACACCAACCAAAGAGATCTTCGCGATTTTCGCATCGCCCTGAACCTCACCAGCTTCTATATCATCCACCACTTTCTGCAATATATCCATGACACGGTCATAGTCGTCACGTTGCACCGTAAAAGTAAAATCGGTGGTCTGATCGGCGGAAGTATTCTGGACAATCATGTCCACTTCGATATTCCCATCGCTGACCGGACCCAGAATGCGATAGGCAATCCCGGGGACATCCTTCACACCTGTTACCGTCAACTTGGCCTCGTCTCGCGTAAACGCGATGCCAGAGATGATCGCTTGTTCCATAGATTCATCCTCTTTACTGATCAGCGTACCCGGCACATCCCGGAAAGACGACGACACCCGGAGTGGCATCTGGTACTTGCTGGCAAGCTCCACCGATCGGGTATGTAAGACGCGAGAGCCCTGGCTCGCCAGTTCCAACATTTCCTCGAAAGTCAGTCTCTCGAGACATCGTGCATCTTCACAGACTCGGGGGTCCGCGGTATACACACCGTCCACGTCGGTATAGATCTGGCACTCCTCGGCACCGATCGCGCACGCAAGCGCTACCGCCGTGGTATCTGACCCACCTCGACCCAGCGTCGTAATATTGTGCTCAGTATCGACGCCCTGGTAACCGGCCACCACTGCGATGACCCCATCCTTCAGGTCCGATCTAAGCCGGTCCGTCTCAATATCCAGAAGCCTCGCGCGTGTATGTGCACTGTCTGTCAGCATGCGCACCTGGCCTCCCGTATAGGACCGGGCTTTGTGCCCCATGTTAATCAGGGTCATGGCAAGCAACGCCACACTCACCTGCTCACCAGTCGTCATCAGGACATCGACCTCTCGGAATGTCTCTTCGTTGACACCGACCTCTCTCGCAAGCCCATCAAGACGATCCGTTTCTTTGCCCATGGCAGACACAACGACAATCACAGCGTGTCCCGCCTGCTTGGTCGCGATGACACGACGGGCCACATTCTCAATATGGGTCGTGGTGGCAACCGAGGTACCACCATACTTCTGCACGATGACTGACATAGTACTCAACGCAGTGTTGCGGTGGCCCTATTCGGGCCGCCCAAAAAAGTGGCGTATTTAAACGCCTCCGAGACGATCCTGCAAATAGTCCTGGACGGACTCAAGGGCTCCGGGCAACGCATCAACATCACTGCCGCCCGCCTGTGCGAAATCAGGTCTGCCACCACCCTTTCCACCCACCTGAGCAGCGATATGGTTGACCAGATCTCCCGCTTTCACCCTATCTGTAAGATCCTTGGTGACCCCGGCAACCAAAGAAATCTTGGCGCCCGTCACGGTTGCCAGGCAAACGACACCACTACCCAGCTTATCCTTAAGGTTATCGCACACCTGCCGCAGTGATTTCGGATCCACGTCCTCAAGCTGCTGAATTGACACTTTCACACCGGCGACCTCAGCCACCGTGTCTCCGGCAGGTTGCCCCGCGGAGCTGGCCAGCCTCGTATTCAAGCGACCCACTTCCTTCTCAAGCTGACGGTGCTGATCCAGCAACTGTTTCAGTTTATCTGTCAGACCATCGGCGTCCGCGCGCAGCAACGCACTGGCGTCGCCCATCGCCACGTCAAGGTCTTCGGCCGCCTGAATGGCACCCTGCCCCGTGGACGCTAAAATCCGACGCACCCCTGACGCAGTGCCTTCCTCAGAAAGTAGTCGAAAATACCCGATATCGCCGGTCCTGCTCGCATGCGTACCTCCACAGAGTTCAACCGAATATCCGTCGCCCATGGTCAATACACGCACTTCATCAGCGTATTTCTCATTAAAGAGCGCCATCGCGCCGCTGCTGCGTGCGTCAGCCAGCGACATAAGCTCGGTTTGAATGACTGAATTTTCCCGGATTTCCTCGTTCACCCTGCGAGCAATCTGACGTTGCTGTTCTGGCGTGACCGGTTCGAAATGTGAGAAATCAAACCTCAGGCGATCACCGGTCACCAGTGAACCTCGCTGATTAACGTGTGGCCCCAGTATCTCCCGCAACGCTGCATGTAAAAGATGCGTCGCTGAGTGGTTGAGGCGAATAGCCGCTCGCTGATCACCATGAACCTGTGCTTCAAGCTCGTCGCCTACCTTCAGCGTACCTTCCTGCAACAAGCCCTTGTGTAGATGCGCTTCACCCCCTTTGATCGTATCGAGGACCTCGAACGTCTGACCATTTCCAAAGAGCCGGCCCATGTCACCCACCTGACCACCGCTCTCTGCATAAAAAGGTGTCGCATCAAGAATCACAATGGCTTCATCACCCTCATTGATCTCGTTGACACTTGCCTCGCCGACAATCAGCGACATCACACGCCCTTTTCCATTGAGCGCTTCGTAGCCATTGAACATCGTACTCGCCGTAATATTCATTGCCGAGACGTTGGCTTCGAATCGACTGGCAGCACGGGCTCGTTCCCGCTGCTTCGTCATCTCCACCTCAAACCCTTCCATATCGAGGGTCAGCTCACGTTCTCGCGCGATGTCAGCGGTTAGATCTGGCGGGAATCCATAGGTATCGTAAAGCTTGAACACAACCTCACCCGGAATCTCGGTACCCTCGAGGTCTGAGATATGTTCCGACAGCAACCGCATCCCCTGATCCAGGGTCTGATCAAACTGCTCTTCTTCTTTCAGCAGAATCTTTTCTATCCGTTCGCGAGTCTCCCGCAGAACCGGGTAGGCCTCACCCATCTGCTCGTCAAGGCTGGATACCATCTTGTGAAAGAACGGTGATTGGGACTGAAGCTTGTGCCCATGCCGAAGCGCCCGACGAATAATCCGTCTCAGCACGTACCCCCGGCCTTCATTTGATGGCAGAACACCATCCGCGATTAAAAATGCACACGAACGAATGTGATCAGCGATGACACGCAACGATTCATTGCTCTGGTCCCTGATATTGAGCAATGCTCCTGCCTTCAATATCAGTGACTGGAAAATATCAGTGTCGTAGTTGTTGTGAACCCCCTGCAACACAGCTGCAAGCCGTTCGAGGCCCATGCCCGTATCCACCCCCGGTTTTTCCAGCGGCGTCAGGGTTCCATCTTCAGAGCGATCGTATTGGGGGAAGACGAGATTCCAGATTTCGACATATCGATCAAGATCATCATCCGGACTGCCAGGCGGTCCACCCGGAACATCCGCACCATGGTCGTAAAAGATCTCTGAACAGGGACCACATGGGCCGGTGTCACCCATCGCCCAAAAATTGTCTTTATCACCCAGCCTGGATACCCGGGACTTATCAAAGCCGATCTCCTCGACCCAGATCCGTTCCGCCTCGTCATCACTGTCGTGCACAGTTACCCAGAGTTTTTCGGCCGGAATCTGCAATACCCCGGTGAGAAACTCCCAGGCCTGAGCAATGGCTTCCTGCTTGAAGTAGTCACCAAAACTGAAGTTACCCAACATCTCGAAGAACGTATGGTGACGCGCTGTATACCCCACGTTATCCAGATCATTGTGTTTACCACCAGCCCGAACGCATCGCTGGCAACTCGTCGCGCGGGTATAGCCCCGATTCTCACGAAGAGCGAGTGCCTCCTTGAACTGAACCATACCTGCGTTGGTGAACAGCAACGTAGGATCGTTGGTGGGAACCAACGACGCGCTATCGACTTTCTGATGCTGTTTGCTTTCGAAGAATTCCAGAAACGCCTGGCGTATTTCTTCGCTGTTCATCGATTTCATGGGTTTAACCTGTCTACCGCAGACCTCTGAAAGACCTCAGGCCGCTCGGAAGGCGAAACGGATGTGTCCGCCTCTTGAATCCGCAACAATACCTAAAACCGAAAACAGACGCGACACATGAAGTGAATCTGCAGGCTATCAGATCCCGCGTATAACCTCGGTGATCTGATCACCAGTAAAACCGCGCTGTGTCAGAAAGCGATATCGACGAGCCTGCTCTTTCCTCAACGCAATCTGCCGGTCGTTGCGCGACTGTCGACGTTCACTGTTCGTGACACCTGAGTCGTCACCGGCGATAGTAGCTTCCATCGCGTCTTCCACAGCGCCGTCAGCAGCTAACTCGCTGCGGGCGCCATTTCCAAATCTGCGATGCAGAACATCTGAGGCCGACGCTATCCAGTCGATCTCAACCACCTCCAGCTCAGCTTCCACATCCGCGGAATCAAATCCTCGTTGTCTGGCATCAAACAGAATTTTGATGGGGCCCTGTCCACGCCTGACGCGTTCCCTGACAAAGGAGGACAACGCTCTTTGTTCACTCAGAAGGCCGTCCGCAGCGAGTTGATCCAGCACATCATCGATATCGCCAGGGTCCAACTCGCTGAAACGTCGCCAGAGCTTCGCGCACAACTTCTTGCGCAATTCAGCACGGCTATGTTCACGCCGCGCCAGCAAATCCATTGCCGCGCGGCGAAGGGACATCAGCTTGCTCAAATTCCCGAGATGGGCGTTACATTATCTTCGGCAGCTGCTTCTGGATCGCTTTCCCCGAGCAACTCGGCTCGAATCTTGGTCTCCAGTTCATCACGAATCTCCGGATGATCGTCCAGGAAATCGGAAGCGTTTTTCTTGCCCTGGCCTATTCGATCTGTCTGGTAGCTATACCAGGCACCAGCTTTCTCAACCAGTCCCTGTTGCACGCCCAGATCAATGATCTCACCCGTACGGTTGATACCACGCCCATACAAAATCTGAAACTCAGTTTGTTTGAAGGGCGGGGCCACCTTGTTCTTGATAACCTTGACTCGCGTTTCGTTACCGACAACTTCGTCACCGTCCTTGATGGCACCGATACGTCGAATATCGAGACGAACCGAGGAATAGAACTTCAGTGCATTTCCACCTGTTGTCGTCTCCGGTGAACCAAACATCACACCGATCTTCATCCTGATCTGGTTGATGAATACGACCAGTGTGTTGGAGTTCTTGATGTTGCCAGCCATCTTTCGCAGCGCCTGGCTCATCAGTCGTGCCTGCAGACCGACGTGGGTATCCCCCATCTCACCTTCGATTTCGGCCTTGGGTGTCAGTGCGGCCACCGAGTCGACAATAACCACATCAACGGCACCTGAACGCACGATCATGTCGCAGATCTCAAGCGCCTGCTCACCCGTATCAGGCTGGGATACCAACAGATCATCGATGTTGACACCCAGGTTCTGTGCGTACAGCGGATCCAGAGCGTGCTCTGCATCAATAAACGCGCAGGTTCCACCGCTTTTCTGACACTCAGCAATGACCTGTAGTGTTAGCGTCGTCTTGCCAGAAGATTCCGGGCCGTAGATTTCAACAATACGCCCTTGTGGCAATCCGCCGATTCCAAGCGCCACATCGAGCCCGAGGGACCCTGTCGATATTGAAGGTATCCGTTCCTGAACAGTGTCCCCAAGACGCATCATCGCCCCTTTACCAAACTGTCTCTCGATTTGAGACAGTGCAGCTGTCAGCGCTTTATCCTTGTTGGGATCACGTGAGTTTTCCAAATCAGACATGTTCAATGTCCTCCTGTTTAGGTTTTAAGAAAGAAACGAGTAAGAAACTGTTGAAGAAGTTGGCAAAAAGAACCGTTTGCGAACCAAAGACAATGGGCATCGCAGTGTAGTGTAGTATCGCGCAGCGTCGTGACGTGTGGCGGGTTCTCGACATGCTCGTAGAGAGTCAATCGACAAGAATCGGTTGAGGAAACGGGACTGGACGGTGTCATATACCTCTGAAAATATAGCTGAAAATGCCCTTGAAAGTGACCCTGTATGCATACTGTACATTTAAACAGTAGACGCCACGAAATTCAAAACAAATTTTTCAATCGTTCGTCTTTTTCACAGGATGATCCCGGTTCGGTACAACGTCTATTCGACGATCCAGGTTCGTGCCCGCATGTTCGCCATCGTTCAACTCCAGTAGAATGAGTCCGCACCTTTCACCGTCGTTCTCTTAATGCCCCAGTCCCACACACCCATGATGCAGCAATACCTGGGCATCAAGGCCGAACACCCTGATATCCTACTGTTCTATCGCATGGGTGATTTCTACGAACTGTTCTTTGATGACGCCAGCCAGGCGTCCCGATTGCTCGATATCACACTGACGAAACGCGGTAGTTCCGCAGGTCAGCCGATTCCGATGTGTGGCGTACCCTACCACTCCGTGGATACCTACCTCGCCCGACTGGTTCGGCAGGGCGAATCGGTTGCTATCTGCGAGCAGATCGGCGACCCGGCAACATCAAAAGGTCCTGTTGATCGCCAGGTTGTCAGGATCGTCACTCCGGGAACCTTAACCGACGAAGCGCTGCTGAACGAAACGACAGACACCCTCATCGCGGCGATTCATACCAATGACAACACCTTCGGCATCGCGACACTCGACCTCGCCGCTGGGCGGTTCGAAGTCCAAAGCGCGAACTCCCAGGAAGAGCTGCTCACCGAAATGAACCGTATTCGACCGGCGGAGCTTATTCTGGCCGACGACATCGACTATTCGGCAACAATCACAGACCGTGCAGGCACCCGTCGCCTGCCATCGTGGGAATTCGACCAGAATCAGGCCCATACACGCCTCACAACCCAATTTGGAACACGTGACCTGAGTGGCTTTGACATCGACGAGTGTCCAGTCATTGTTGAGGCCGCCGGCGCACTGATGGGCTATGTCTCACAGACCCAGCGCACCGCCCTGCCACATATTCGAGGACTGTCGCGTCTCCATCGGGACGACGCAGTCATCATCGATCCGGCATCAAGAAGGAACCTTGAGATTGATACCAATATTGCCGGCGGGGCCAGCAGTACGCTGTTTTCGGTGTTCAACCAGACCCAAACGCCCATGGGTAGTCGCATGCTGCGCCGTTGGTTGAATCGTCCGCTCCGGGACAGAGCCATACTGAATGCTCGTCTCGATGCATTAACCGATCTGGTGGCGACCTACCGTTACCAGGACTATCAGGCACAACTGCAGGATATTGGAGATATCGAGCGGATCCTGTCGAGAGTGTCGCTAAGATCAGCAAGACCACGTGACCTCGCCCGACTCCGGGATACCCTTAATGCCCTGCCCATTCTGCACGACATGCTGTCGTCAGAGACAACAGCTCTGTTGAATAAGCTTGGGGGCGATTGCGCACCGTATCCGAATCTTGCGACCAGACTGACCACGGCAATCATCGACAGCCCACCTGCCATTATCCGAGACGGTGGCGTCATCGCCGGCGGCTACGATGAGGAACTCGATGAACTTCGTGGGATCAATGAAAACGCCCAGTCCTACCTGAACGAACTCGAGGAGACTGAACGCAGAACCACCGGTCTCAGCACCCTGAAGGTCGGCTACAACAAGGTTCACGGTTTCTTTATCGAGATCAGTAAGAGCCAAGCACAGGATGCGCCGGTACACTATATCCGCAGGCAGACGCTCAAGAACGCCGAGCGATTCATCACGCCAGAGCTCAAAGGTTTCGAAGACAAGGCCCTGAGTGCTCGTAGTCGGTCGCTGGCTCGAGAGAAACAACTCTTCGAAGATCTGCTGACCATCCTGATCGATGAACTAGCTCGACTCACGGCAACCGCAACTGCGCTGTCCACCCTCGACGTCATCACCAATTTTGCTGAACGATCTGTCTCTCTGAATCTGAACCGTCCCATTCTCTCAGATGAGCCGGAGATCCAGATCAACGCCGGTCGACACCCGGTCGTTGAGGAAAATCTGAACACACCGTTTGTTGCCAACGATACCGAGATCGACGACGGGCAACGTCTGATCGTCATCACTGGCCCGAATATGGGCGGCAAGTCAACGTACATGCGCCAGACCGCACTGATCGCATTGCTGGCCCATACCGGCTCCTATGTTCCCGCCAGTGCTGCAACGATCGGATCGATCGACCGCATCTTTACGCGTATCGGCTCCAGCGACGACCTGGCGAGCGGCCGGTCCACATTCATGGTCGAAATGACAGAAACAGCGATGATTCTCAACAACGCCACCCGGAACAGTCTTGTTCTTCTAGATGAAATCGGCCGCGGCACGTCAACCTTTGACGGTCTGTCCCTAGCGTGGGCCTGCGCAACCGATATGGCAGAACGGGTCTCGTCGATGACACTGTTTGCGACGCACTATTTCGAACTCACGAGCCTGGCCGATACGCTACCTGGTACCGTGAACATGCACATGACAGCGCGCGAACACGGTGACGATATTGTCTTCATGTATGCCATTGCGCCCGGTCCGGCGAGCCAGAGCTATGGGCTTCAGGTTGCCCGGCTGGCGGGTGTCCCCCACAGCGTTATCGCTGAGGCGCAGCGAAAACTGAATGAACTGGAAGACGCCGCCAGCCAGCACCCCATGCAGAGCGATCTTTTCAATAGATCACCATCACCGCAGCCATCCGTTGAAACCAAGGCGGAACATCAGGCCATCATCGATAACCTCCAGAGCCTGGATCCGAACAACCTGACCCCCCAACAGGCGCTGAATACACTGTTTGAACTTCGTAAACTGATCTGAGGCGCAATCAGACCAGGAAATCGCCGGATCGCGGCAGAAAGCATAAGCTCATGACACTCGTTTGCTGGTTGTGGATCAGAAAACAAGATACAATCCCCCGCGGTTACGCGCTGGCTTTAAGGACCTTTTACATGGCATTTGTAGTGAGCGATGCCTGCATCAAATGCAAGCACACCGACTGTGTGGAAGTCTGCCCTGTGGATTGTTTCTATGAAGGCCCTAACTTCCTAGTTATCCATCCGGACGAGTGCATCGATTGTGCGCTGTGTGAGCCGGAATGTCCTGTCGATGCGATCTTTTCTGAGGATGAGTTGCCTGAAGGTGAGCAACAGTTCCTGGAACTGAACGCAGAGCTTGCTGAAACCTGGCCCAATATCACCGAGAAACAGGATGCACTGCCCGATGCCGAAGATTGGGCCGATGTGAAGGGCAAGCTGGAGCACCTGGAGCGCTGATCTGCGCCAGGACGAGCCTTCCTCGAAGGCTCATTCCCCTCAAGCCTCTTCACGCACTGCCCTTGCACCCTTCTTGCAGTCCACCTGCAAGCGTTCAACTGTCTTCGCTCGCCTCCCGCATCGGCAGGTAGCGAAGCGGATCCTCGGGAATACCATTTCTCCTGATTTCAAAGTGCAGAACGTCGTTGTCGCCATCTCTGCCGACCCGGGCAAGCACCTGACCTGCTTTCACTGAGTCGCCTTCTTTCACCAGAATGGATTCATTGTGGCCGTAAGCGGACAGGAAAAGATCATTGTGTTTAACGATGACCAGTTTGCCGTAGCCTCGAAGCCCACCCCCGGCATACACGACAACGCCGCTTGCCGCTGAACGAACGCGTTCACCCTGTTTACCAGCAATGTCGATACCCTTGTTAAGCGCGCCCTTCAACGAAAACGATTTCACAACCTGCCCTGGATGAGGCCATTGCCATTCCAGACCAGACGCGGCCGGAACTGGAGCCGGCTGCTGACCAGGCTCTCCGGTCACTTTTCGTTCAGCAACGTTGTCTGAATGGGTGACAGCGACGGGTCCCGAATCTCTCTCGGGCACCGATTGGCCAACAAGCTTCAGGGTTTGACCCGGGAAGATCACAAACGGCGGCGGGATATTGTTCCGTCGTGCAAGGTCGCGATAATCAATGCCGTTACGAAATGCAATCGCATAGAGCGTGTCACCCTCCTGCACAACGTAGGGTGGTCCGCGGCCCGTGCCGATCACCGGCACCATCGAGGGATGCTGGCAACCCTGCAATAACAGTACGAGGATCAGAAAGGGTCCCAAATACGGTCGGATGAGCCTGAACGGGACCATGGGTGGTGCAATCAGGTCGAGGTGTCGGTGGCGCCATCCGATTGCCTACCGAAACGTTGTAACAGCGCTACCAGCACGACACCTGCCGCTACACTGGCAATGGCCAGCAACAACTGCGGATCAAGACCTGTCGCCAACTCGTACTCAGCAGGTAATACAGACTCCTGGGCCAACGGCATCTGGGATCCATCGGAACGAATACGGTACGTCACGGTCACCTTCCATGGCCACAGTTTTCCCAGGGAGCCAAGCATGAATCCGGTCAGTACCATGAGCGTCTCATCCCTGAATCGACTGAAGAGCCAGGAGAGGAACTGGGAGAACACCATGAGACCCAGCGCGCACCCTGCCGCCAGTGTTGCAAGCACCACCAGGTCAAACTGGCGAATCGCGTCGATGACATAGGCGTAGAGACCGAGGATCAGAAGTAAGAAGCTGCCAGACAAACCGGGCAAAATCCAGGCGCATACCGCCACCGCCCCACCCATGAACACGTAGGGTAGCGTGTGTGGAAGATCCACCTGAGAGAACGACGTCAGATACACCCCAGCCAGAGAACCCAGAATCAGGGGAGCCAGCAATTCGAGCCGAAATCGCTCGACCCGTCTGGGTACGATCCACACAGATGCAAAGACCAATCCGAGGAAAAAACTCCACAGCGCAACCGGCTCGTTTGTCATCAGGTAGCCGATCAGACTCGCAAACAGCACAATGGCCAGCAGCATCCCACTAAAAAGCAGCACCAGAAAAGTACCATCGACTCTCTGCCAGACAGTGGCCAATCGCTCTCGACGAAGGTCCACCAGTAACATCGGCGTGAATTGCCGTATCGCGTTGATAAGCCGTTCATAGATCCCACCGATGAATGCGATCGTACCGCCGCTAACCCCGGGCACCACTTCCGCCACACCCATACACATACCGAGCAGCGCGGTTCGGATCAGGGAGGTCATCCTGAACCTCCCAGTAAAGGTACAAACTTCGCCGGTTCGATCGTGTCCACCGACATTTCGCCCTGTAAGCGCGTGACACGAGTCAGGTACTGTCCATCATCGGTTTCGAGCGGCAGTATCATTCGCCCGCCTTCGTTCAGCTGCGCAAACAGCGCGGGTGGAACCTGATGCGGTGATGCAGTAATCAGCATGCCATCAAACGGGCCTCGTTCAGACCACCCGTTGGCACCATCGTTATGTCGTTGGATTACATTCGTCACACCAAGATCCGAGAATGTTCGACGTGCGTTGTCGGCTAACCCAGAAATTCGTTCAATCGTAAACACCTGATCAACCAGTGCAGACAGCACCGCCGCCTGGTATCCACAACCGGTTCCGATCTCCAGTACCCGTGATGGTCGATTATCCTCCAGGAGCAATTCGGTCATGCGCGCGACAGTGTAGGGTTGTGAGATTGTCTGGTTGAAGCCAATGGGCAGCGCGCTGTCCTCGTAGGCTCGATGTGAGAGCGCTTCATCCACGAACAGGTGTCGTGGGACGGCCTGCATCACCTCGAGAACAGTCTCATCAGTAATTCCCTGGCTTCGCAGACGCGCGATCAGCCGCGCCCGCGTGCGCGCGGAAGTCATGCCTACACCCTGAATGTCGGCGCGGCTGTTCATGATGCAACCGCCACGCGGTAGTCAAAGAGTTCTCGCAGCAACGATGTTGCATAGCTGCCACGCGGAAGTTCAAAACTCAGTTTGATGCCACCATCCGTGACGTCCCAGCTCAGTCGGCGAGGTATCATCTTTACCGGGCGACGCATCGCTTTCACGCCGAGCATCTTCAGACCGTTGAACCACGCGGGTATCAATCCAAACTGGTTCGCTGAAGGATTGTCTTCGTACCGATAGCTACCAGGTAACCAAGCTTCCTCACCCGCACCAATCTCATGCCACGCACGATTCACCATTTCAGACACCGCACGATTGAACATCAACGCCCGCGCCGCAGAGATCGCAAGCCCCCTGTCTTCCCTTCCGATATCACGGGTATTGGTGGCGGTATTGCCGGAATCTACCTGCAGCAGGATTTTCGCACGTTGCAGATTGCCGAGAGATCGCCCGAAACGTTGTTCACCAAAGTAGTTCGGGAAGCCCTCTTCACTCAACCTGCTGAGTCGCGCCATACATTCGGTCAGCCCAGATGTCGGAACCTCCCTCACCAAGACTTCGAAAGCGTTGCCTTCATGTCGTCCCCGCTTGAGCTTGTGGGTGTGTCGAATACTCCGAAGGATCGTTGCACCATCAATCGCCAGAGCACTCCAATCGGGGTCCTTTCGACCGGGCAGCCAGCAACTGAACCACTGCCGGGTTCTTGCGTGGCGATCCTTCCGCCCCGCATAGCCGATGTCCCGAGTACGAACACCACAGAATCTGGCAAACTGCGTCGCCAGCCAACTGGTGTTGACGCCACACTTCTCGACCTCAAGATACACGTGCTCCCCCACACCGCCAGGTTCAAAACCGAGTATTTCGCTGACCACAAAGTCATCATGAAATTGCCGGATAATGCCACTACACGAAGGGCGTCCAATCGCGTAAGCCCACGCCAGATGAGAAGAGTTGGAGGTATCTGAAAAGTCCAGGTCAGTCACGTCACCGTCGGCAACGATCGCGTCATGCTGGGGGCTACTCATGGCTCTACTCATCAATGATCAGGAAAAAGGTCTCACCATCCCGGATAAGCCCAAACTCACTTCGTGCAAGTTCCTCAACGGCTGCGAGGCCGTTCTTGAGATCCTGGATTTCAGCCACAAGGACGCGATTTCGCTGGTAACGGGATTCGTTGGTTTCAACTTTCAGGGCAACCCGCTGCGACAGGGCATCAACATGGGCCAGTGATCCTTCGCCCGCCCACAATCTGCCCTGGAGCCAGACTGACGCGCAGATCAACAGAGCGCAGCAAATCCAGTGCGACCGCTTCATCCCCGTTCAAACTCCCCGATACCCCGATAGACCGCATCAATCTTCTCTTCGATGCGCAAAAGTCGGTTGTACTTGGCCACGCGCTCCGAACGACACAGCGAACCAGTCTTGATCTGCCCCGCCGCCGTTGCCACCGCCAAGTCTGCGATGGTTGTATCCTCCGTTTCCCCTGAACGATGGGAAATGACCGCCCCATACCCGGCGGCCTTGGCCATGCGAATCGCCTCTAACGTCTCAGTCAACGTCCCGATCTGGTTCAGCTTCACCAGAATCGCGTTCGCGACCTGTTTATCGATGCCTTCCTTCAAGATAGCGGGGTCAGTCACAAACAGGTCGTCCCCCACCAGTTGCACCCGATCACCAATCTGCTTCGTGACATGTGCCCAACCGTCCCAATCGCCCTCATCGAGACAATCTTCGATAGAGATGATCGGATAACGATCAATCAGGTCAGCCAGATAGTCACAGAATCCCACGGAATCAAAGGACCGACCTTCACCACTCAAATGGTAGGCCCCATCGACGTAGAACTCGGAAGCTGCGCAGTCGAGTCCCAGCCGGACGTCTTCACCGGCGGTGAACCCGGCTTTGTCAATCGACTCCATGATCACCTCGAGGGCGGCTTCGTTACTCGGCAGATCCGGCGCGAAGCCACCTTCATCGCCCACGGCTGTTGCGAGACCGCGCTCATTCAACACACGCTTCAGTGTATGAAAAATCTCTGCGCCACATCGCAGGGCCTCTGAAAAGTTGGGGAATCCCACCGGCAGTATCATGAACTCCTGGATATCCACGTTGTTGTCGGCATGCTCACCGCCGTTCAGGATGTTCATCATCGGTACCGGCATGGCATATCGCCCACCACTGCCGTCAACGTCCGCCAGGTGATCGTAGAGCTCCACGCCACGACCATTGGCCACGGCACGTGCCGCGGCAAGGGAGACCGCCAGCATCGCGTTGGCACCGAGTCGTTGTTTATTCTCGGTGCCATCCGCATCAAGCATCATCTGGTCCAGGGCCTGCTGGTCTTCCGCCGGTCGGTTCAGCAGCAATTCACGGATCTCTGTATTGATGTGTTCAACCGCAGTGCGCACACCCTTGCCCAGATAACGTGCGTCATCACCATCCCGCAGTTCCAGCGCTTCCCTGGAGCCGGTTGATGCACCAGAAGGAACGGCGGCACTACCCACCGCGCCGCCCTCGAGCTGTACGTCTGCTTCAACGGTAGGATTACCCCTTGAATCGAGGATCTCCCGCGCACGGATATCAGTGATATTCATGTGGTTTCTCTATCCTTCCCTCAAGCGGGGCTCATTTCAGTTTTGACAATTCGATCCATCTGCACCAGCTGCGTCAGCAAGTCGCGCATCTGCGCCAACGGCCAGGAGTTTGGACCGTCACTCAGGGCCTCATCGGGATTCGGGTGTGTTTCCATGAACAGTCCGTCGATACCGACGGCCGTCGCCGCTCGCGCGAGCGCAGGAATCATATCGCGCTGACCACCGGAACTCGCGCCCTGCCCACCCGGTAACTGCGCACTATGGGTGGCGTCATAGACGACAGGGCAACCAATGTTCGACATCTCAACAAGCGATCGCATGTCCGAGACCAGGTTGTTGTAACCGAAGCTCACGCCCCGCTCGCAGACCATGAGCTGCTCGTTACCGGTATCTCGCGCTTTCTGATAGACATGCTGCATATCCCAGGGCGCCAGAAACTGTCCTTTTTTAAGATTCACCGGCCGACCTGCCGACGCCACTCGTTGAATATAATCGGTCTGACGACAGAGGAACGCCGGTGTCTGTAACACATCAACAACCGCCGCGACTTCATCAATCGGCGTATCTTCATGAACGTCGGTCAATACAGGCAATGAAACCTGAGACTTCACCTCCGCCAGCACCGAAAGGCCCTCTTCCATGCCCGGTCCCCGAAAACTGGCACCGGAGGATCGATTCGCCTTGTCGAAGGAAGACTTATAAATCAGCGGGATTGAAAGGTCGTCGCAGACCTCCTTCAGCTGTCCTGCCGTATCGATCGCCATTTGAAGCGACTCAACCACACAGGTCCCTGCAATAAGGAAAAAGGGCGCACCTTCGCCCACAGAAAAGTCACAGAGTCGCAAACCTACCTCCCGCCGGCGCAGGCCGCCTCGATAAAGCGCATGAATAACGGGTGGCCGTCGCGGGGCGTCGACGTGAACTCCGGGTGGAATTGACACGCCACAAACCAGGGATGATCCGGGATCTCAATCACCTCAACCAGGGACTGGTCGCTGGATCGTCCGGCAACCCTCAGCCCAGCCTCCTCGAGCCTAGCAACATAGGTATCATTTACCTCGTAGCGATGTCGGTGACGCTCATGGATTGAACTACGCCCATAAATCTCATAGGTCATGGAATCGCTGTTAAGCTGACACTCCTGCTCTCCCATCCTCATGGTGCCACCGAGATTGGAGTCTTCATCCCTGACGACCAGGCTGCCATCTTCAGTTGTCCACTCCGTAATCAGACCTATTACCGGATGACTGCACAGGCGATCAATTTCTGTGGTGTTTGCACCCTCGAGTCCTGCGACATTTCGTGCGAATTCGACGATCGCGGCATGCAGGCCATAACAGATTCCAAGGTACGGTACACGATGTTCCCGTGCGTATCTGGCCGCCATGATCTTGCCTTCAAACCCTCGCTCACCAAAACCTCCGGGAACCAGAATCGCGTCCGCCTCTGAAAGGCAGGTATCGCCCTCCTCCATCAGTCTCTCTGCATCTAAGTAGCTGATGTTGACACGGGTCCCGGTGTGAATGCCTGCATGGTAGATCGCCTCCGTCAGGGACTTGTAGGCATCATGCAGCTCCATGTATTTGCCAACCATCACAAGATTCATATCGCGGCTCGGATTCCGTTCCGCATCAAGTACACGTTGCCACTCAGACAGATCCGCCTCGTCACAATCGATTTGGAGCCGGTCAATAACGATCTGGTCAAGACCATGTTCATGCAGGCGCATGGGCATCTCATAGATCGACGACAGATCTGCCATGGGAATGACGGACCTTGTTTCGACGTTGGTGAACAGGGCGATTTTTTCACGATCGCTCATCGGTACCTCGTGATGCTGAGAGCGCACGATCAGAACATCTGGTTGAAGGCCAATCGACCGGAGCTCCTTCACGGAGTGCTGAGTCGGTTTCGTTTTGATTTCACCCGCTGTGGCGATATACGGAACCAGCGTCAGGTGTACAAACATCGCATTGCTGATACCTACCTCAAGCCGAAGCTGCCGTACGGCTTCCAGAAAGGGCTGCGATTCGATGTCACCTACCGTACCACCGATTTCGATAATGGCGACGTCACTGCCGGTTGCGCCCGCGACAATCCTGCGTTTGATCTCATTGGTAATATGCGGAATCACCTGGATTGTCTGACCCAGGTAGTCGCCGCGACGCTCGCGCGCAATCACGGATTCATAGACCTGCCCAGAGGTAAAGTTGTTGTCCCGGGACATGCGGGTACGGATAAAGCGTTCATAGTGGCCGAGGTCCAGGTCCGTTTCCGTACCGTCAGCGGTGACGAAGACCTCACCATGCTGCAACGGGCTCATCGTACCCGGATCCACGTTGATATATGGATCCAGTTTCAACATTGTAACGGCCAGGCCACGGGCTTCGAGGATCGCACCAAGAGAAGCGGCTGTCGCGCCTTTCCCAAGGGAAGACACCACACCGCCGGTGACGAATATATATCGAGTCATTCAGGTCCCATCTCTGTGGCGGTTGAGCTGAAGAAGAGGTAAGCGACTCAACCAAGATGGGATTCTAATTTACCACCAGTCCCCCTGTGCCTCAATCTGAATATGGCTGTCCTGGCCAACTGACCCTGAGTTGGCCACCGGAATCCACCTCGGCACCTCGCGCAACCACCATTGGGGTTCCGTAGGCCGGCAGCGCGGGTATGGCGAGGATACCGGCATCGGCACAGAACAACGGGACAAAGCCCCGTACCCAGTGCGGAACACCCACCTCAACAAATACATCCTTCAGCCTTCTGCCATCCGCAAACCTGTCCCCAGGCCTTCGACTCCGAAACTCACCCGCAAGACCATCGCGCAAGCCATGCCCGTCCTGGGCCCGCTCCCGCCCAACGAGAAAATCGGCCTTCCCCGTCAGGGAGTCGTCATCGTTCAGGACGCTGATCTCGCGCGGCATCGGTTCTCCTGAAACCCAGGAGACCGCCTCTATTGGTCCAGGGTCAGGACTGGTCATCATCAGATTCCCTCGATACCGGCGGCAGACCACGTTCTGCCAACGGATCTCAGGTTCAGCATCAGGTCTCGCAGATAACACACGAAGGACCTCACTCAATACCCGCTCTCCTGGCTGGGGCAGGCCGAGGGCATCGAGGTAGCTCCGAATGACTTCGCCGCGGTGAATCTCTGGAACCCCCAGCAACGCTTCGATATCAAGGTATCCCTGTGCGACACGCACGGTTTCAAGATCACGGGACGCATAACTGCGCAACAGTCGTTCACGCTGCGCCAGACGCTCCGTGACCGCAAACATTCTGGCGATTGCGTTCTCAAAACGGTTGGCCAGATTCGGCAGGATGTTGTGACGGATGTAGTTCCGATCAAGGCTCGTATCATCATTGCTCGGATCGTCGACCCACCTCAGTTCCCGTTCGATCGCATAATCGAACAGGACAGAATGCGCCACAGGCAGTAATGGACGAAACAGTTGTCCAACCTGTAATGGACGATCATGTGGCATGCCTCCGGTAGGATGCTGCCCTCGAAGGATCGACAGTAGGAGCGTCTCCACCTGGTCCTCACGATGATGGGCGAGAAGCAGCAGGTCATCCTCCTCCATGAAGGTTGCGAACGCCTCGTATCGAGCCCGGCGGGCCGACTCCTCCAGACTACCCCCTTCGGGGACCGAGACGTTCAACACCGTGAGCTGGACACCCAGTCGTTGTGTGACATCCCTGCACACCTGTTCGAATTCACCGGCAACCGGTTGCAGATGGTGGTTTACATGCACCGCGTGCAGTTGAGGCTGTAGTTGAGAAAGCGTCAGCGATTGCACCGCGTCCAGCAGGACCACAGAATCCATTCCCCCCGACAATCCGATGACCAGCCTGCCGAGATGTGCCCGTAACCTCTGTACGCTGGTCGTGGGCAGCACGCCGCGAGAGTCGGAATCAGCCATGGTTCATCAATAGACGAACTGTGCCCGTTCCGGTCCGAACAGGTCTCGCAAGTCCTGAAGCAGTTCATCTTCCGGTCGAACGCGCCAGTCGTCGCCCAGACTGACCTCGGCAATGGCATCGGTGCACTCATAGGCGATGGTGACCGGACAACCCGCCCCAATGGTCCCCTTGTAAGGACCGAGCAATTCCGCGAGCTGACGCGTGAAATCCTGTGGCAGCTGATGGCTGGTGAGGTTCAGTCGAATCTGTCGGATCGATCGACTTCGGGCTTCTGCGAGGCTGAACACTTCGGTCGCCCTCAACTTCTGTCCGCCGGAAAAAGCATCTTCGGAGGTAGTCCCACGCACAAGGATGATTTCATCCTTCTGCAGCTTGGTGTAATTCTGGTCGTAAAGATCAGAAAAGACAGAAACCTCGACCCGGCCGCTCTTGTCGTCCAGGGTGAGAAACGCCATGGATTCGCCCCGCCGGCTCTTCATCGTCCGTAGGCCGACAATACAGCCTGCAACCGTCTGCGCTTCCCGGCCTGCCCGTAAATCGATGATCCGTGTGTTGACGAGATGACGGACCTCAGCTGCGTACGGATCCATCGGGTGTGCGGTCAGGAACAAGCCCAGGACATCCTTTTCACGATGGATACGATCCTTGAGCGAGAAAGGTTTGATCCGCTCCAGGTAGTGATAACGATCCGCGCCAGACTCCTCTTCCAGAGACACCTCGCCGAACAGGTCATCCGTACCCGATAGCTCGTTCTGCAATTTCTGTTCTGCCATTCGGATCGCATCGTCACGATTGGCATGCAGCAACGGACGAACCAGTTCATTGGGTACCTGATCGGGAGAATCCGCAGCACTCTGGGCCCCAGTTTGAGTTTCTGTTTGTGCCTCTTTTTGAGTCTTCTTTTGAGTTTTGGAAGGCACCAGTCCATCTAATGCACCGCAGTCAGTCAACGCATCGAGCGAGCGCTTGTTGATCTTTCGGCCGTCCACGCGCTGACACAGATCGAACAACGTACTGAATCTGCCGTCCTGCTCACGGCTCTCGACCAGCGCTTCAATGGCACCCTCTCCGAGCCCCTTGATGGCGCCCAGACCGTAAACGATCCGATCATTCGCCGAGGCATAGAACCGATATTCGCCACTGTTGATATCAGGGGCCGCGACCTCAATATCCAACTCGCGACGGCATTCCTCGATATTCGTCACGACCTTGTCGGTGGTGTGCATGTCTGCGGACATCACGGCCGCCATGAATTCAGCCGGGTAATAGTGTTTCAGCCAGGCGGTCTGATAGGCCACCAATGCATACGCCACTGAGTGGGGTTTGTTGAAGCCATAACCCGCAAACTTCGCCATCAGGTCGAAAATGTGATTCGCCTGAGCACCATCGACACCCCTGCCAACCGCCCCGTTCACGAACGTCTCGCGCTGCTTGTCCATTTCCTCCTGCTTTTTCTTACCCATCGCCTTTCGCAGGATGTCGGCCGCCGCGAGAGAGTATCCGGCCAGAATCTGCGCAATCTTCATGACCTGTTCCTGGTACAACATTACACCGTAGGTCTCTTCCAGGACAGGTTTCAGGTCAGGGTGCAGGTAGTCGACTTCCTCGACACCATGCTTTCGATTGATAAAGCTGTCAGCAAGTTGCATGGGGCCCGGTCGGAACAATGCAACCAGCGCCACGATGTCGGCAAAACGATTCGGTTTGACCTTCTTCATCAGGTCTTTCATACCCCGGGATTCCAACTGGAAAACGGCGGTGGTTTTCGCTTTGCACAGATCGTCGTAAATCAGCGGATCTTGCAGGGGAATGGCATCGATATCGATATCGACCCCATGGCGTTCAAAGATTGCTTTCACCGCATTATCGATGATGGTCAATGTCCGCAGACCAAGAAAGTCAAACTTCACCAGACCGACTTGCTCGACATCGATCATGTTGAGCTGGGTCATCAGGTTGCCGCCGGTTTCATCACAGTAAACAGGGCTATAGTCCGTGATCTGTGTCGGCGCAATGACGACGCCACCGGCATGTTTGCCAACGTTTCGGGTCAGGCCTTCCAGTTTGAAAGCCATCTCCATGATTTCATCCGCATCCTCATTGCTGGAGATAAACTCCTTGAGCCTGGGCTCCTCTTCGAGCGCCTTGGTGAGCGTCATTCCCGGTTCAAAAGGAATCATTTTGGAAAGACGGTCAGCCAGGCCGTAGGGCTTTCCCTGCACTCTGGCAACGTCTCTCACGACAGCCTTTGCAGCCATGGTCCCGAAGGTGATGATCTGCGAAACCGAATCCCGTCCATAACGCTCGGACACGTGTGCAATCACTTCATCCCGGCGGTCCATGCAGAAATCAATGTCGAAGTCTGGCAGCGACACACGTTCGGGGTTCAGAAACCTCTCAAACAGGAGGTCATATTCGAGGGGGTCGATATTGGTGATCTGCAATGAGTACGCGACCAGTGACCCGGCTCCTGACCCACGTCCAGGCCCGACGGGGATTCCGTTTTCCTTTGCCCACTGAATGAACTCCATCACGATGAGAAAATACCCCGGGAAGCCCATCTTGTTGATGACCGACAGCTCGTACTCCAGGCGCTCGTCGTAGGCAGCCTGAAATTCAGTCATGTCCTCAACATCTTTCGAGGCAGAGAGTTTTTGCAGTCGCATGTTCAATCCCTGACGAGAGACCTCGCTCAGGTATTCCTCAATGGTCTTACCCTTCGGGATGGGATAGTCCGGCAGGTAGTAGTTGCCCAGATCAATATCCACATTGCAGCGGCGTGCAATTTCCACCGTGTTTTCGATCGCTTCGGGGATATCCGAAAACAGCGCGATCATTTCCTCCGGTGTCTTAAGGTACTGTTCTTCGCTATGACGGCGCTCTCGCCGCGGATCGTCTAGGGTTCGACCGCCATGGATACAGGTACGTGCCTCATGAGCTTCAAATTCATCCCGATACAGGAACACAACGTCGTTGGTGGCAACGACGGGACAGTCTGTCGCCTGTGCCAACTCTACCGCCAGGTGCAGATAGTCCTCTTCACCCGCTCTGAAAGTCCTCTGCAGTTCCAGATAAAAACTGTTCGGGAACACACTTATCCATTGCACCAGCAGTGTGCTGGCCAGCCCCCGGTTCCCGGCAAGCAGTGCCTTACCCACGTCGCCATGCATTCCACCAGACAGCGCAATCAGGCCTTCTGATGCCTCGCTGACCCAGTCGCGCTGCAGACGAACGCCATCCCCCTGCTGACCTTCAAGATATGCACGTGAGACGAGATCCGAAAGGTTCCGGTAGCCCGTTTCGTTACGTGCGATCAGAGTCAGGGCCGAGACATCCGTACCATGCTGCACCATGACATCGGTTGCGACGATGGGTTTGAGACCCTGCTCTACGGCCGCGTGCTGCAATTTGACCAGCGCAAAGAGATTACAACGATCCGAGACCGCTACCGCCGGCATGCCCGCGTCTGCAACCGCACGTGCCAACGGCTCAATACGGACCATTCCGTCGCTCAGGGAGAACTCCGAGTGCACACGAAGATGCACAAAGGACGGGTTCACTGCGGGTTCACTTTGAAGCATCGGAGCTCCAATTCGAAATCAGTTGGCCGTGATTCATTAGAGGCATGGTCAGACAACGGGAATCAAACAATGAGAGAGCTACCTCAGCAGATCATTCTCCAGAAGACGCCCCTAGTCTGCCACAGCCGGTCCAACCGGGTCGACCAAAGACGACGGTTCAGGCCCGAATTGTGAATCTGGCTCGCGCGCGTCTTTCTCAGTGGACGCAAACAGGTCCCCTTGACGGCACGGCGCAAAAGACATCCGGTGCACCGGTGTGGGCCCCAGCCGCCTCAGTACTGTCAGGTGTTCCGAAGTCGGGTAACCCTTGTGGCGAGCAAACCCGTACTCCGGGTACAGGCCATCGAGTTTAACCATCGCCTCGTCACGTGCGACCTTCGCAATGATCGATGCTGCAGCAATCGACGTCACCTTGTCGTCCCCACCAATCACGTAGGCAGCCGGACGCGGCAGATCAGGTACCCGGTTACCATCGACGAGCACAGAATCCGGTGGTACCGACAAACCAGAGACTGCGCGTTTCATCGCAAGCATCGATGCCCACAGAATGTTGAGGCGATCTATTTCATCAACGCTGGCTTCAGCCACACAGAACGCCACGGCTCTGGCGCGAATCTCCTCATCCAGTTCCACTCTCTTTTTGGCTGTCAGCACCTTTGAATCACGTAAACCCGGAATCGGATCAAAGGGATTCAGGACTACCGCCGCTGCAAAGACCGCTCCTGCAAGCGGACCACGTCCTACCTCATCAACACCTGCAACATTTTCAGTGCGGTACATAATCGTTGTCATCCATCGCGTGACTTTCCTAGGGCCGAATCAGTGCCAAGACAGCGTCCGCCGCACGTCCACCCGCATCCTGACGCAGTTGGGCATGAATGCGCCCGAACTCGGCCAGCAGCTCGCCTGGGTCTCGTATCAGTTCCGCTTCGACAGCCTCTGCCAACCGCTCAGGCGTCGCCGACTTCTGTATCAATTCCGGCACCAATGTCCTTCCCGCCAGGATATTGGGCAACGCAAAGTGATCGATCTTCATCATCCGTGACACCAACGCATACGTCGCGGCACCCAGCCGATAGGACATCACCATGGGTTTGCGCAAAAGCATGGCCTCCAATGTGGCCGTGCCACCATTCGCGAGCACCACGTGACTGGCAGACATACTCTGAAGTGCATCGTTGTTCACCGAGACCCGCATGTTGACCCGAAGTCTCTCCACCATAGACTCGATCTGCTCACGCCGGCGCTGATTCGCGGCAGGAATGAGGAACTGCACGGGTTTGTCCAGGTTTGTCTGCAAGAGAGTCGCCGCTTCGAGAAAGTCCATACCGGAAGTCGCAACTTCGGCACCTCGGCTCCCCGGTAACAGTGCAATTGTCAGGACCGCAGGGTCTGCGCCCAGGTTCACGGCTGCCTCTCGTCTTGCCACTTCAATATTGTTGAGGGTGGCCTCAGGTGTGTCGCCATCGAGCGGTTCAATCAGGTCGGCCCGCGGGTGACCAACAAATGTGGCTCGAATGCCATGCTGTGCGTAAATCTCCGCCTCAAACGGATACAGCGTCAGCATCAGGTCCACGCTTCGTTTGATCTTCTTCAACCGGCCGGTGCGCCATGCCCAAACGGTGGGGGAAACGTAGTGAACCGTTGTGACACCTCGAGCGCGTAACAGACCCGCTAACCACAGGTTGAAGAAATTGAAATCCACACCGACAAAACAGTCCACCCCAGCTGCGAGAATTCGGTCCCTGCTGTCATATAGCGTTCTGAGAATTGATGGCAGACGCTTCAGCGGATCGACAATGCCATTGACGGATAACTCATCCGAATGGAGCCAGGCCTCCTGGCCTGCCGCGGACATCCGATCACCGCCTATCCCCACAAAACGCGAGCCTGGACAGCGCAAGGAAAGCGCTTTCATCAGGGAGGCACCGAGGTTGTCACCGGAAGCCTCTCCGGCGACCAAAGCAATGTTCAGTGGATCAGGAGACTTTCTGTTCTGCACAGGTAAGGATCGAGGAGCAGACCAGCGTGTCGCCTACAAACGCTTTGCCCTGCGCCTTCATCCAGTGAGTGCGCAGGTTGATGATCTCCACTTCAAGACGAAGCTGATCGCCGGGAATAACAGAACGTTTGAATTTGGTTTTGTCTGTACCTGCAAGGTAGTAGATATAGCCGTCGTCCAACGTTCGATCGCGGCTCCGAAAAGCCAGAATCCCAGCTGATTGAGCCAGGGCTTCAACGATCATCACGCCGGGAAACACCGGCGTTTCCGGGAAGTGGCCGTTAAACTGCGGTTCGTTGATCGTGATGTTCTTCATGGTCACGATACGTTGGTTCTCTTCAAACTCTAGAACGCGATCAACCAGCAGAAACGGGTAGCGATGCGGCAGGTATTTCCATATATCAGTTACTTCCATGCACACATGCCTACTCTAGTCACCTTTTCCTGTCCCGAGACCATCTTCACCCTTTCCGCCGACGTCGGATTCCAGTCTGCGCACGCGCTTTAACAACCCATCAATACGCCTGATCCCCGCCACGGCGCGTCTCCACCTGTTGCTGGGCATAAGTCCGGTTCCGGAAGAGTAACGTCCACTCTCGGTGATCGACTGACTCACCAGTGTCATGGCCGTGATCTCCACCCGATCACAGATTTCTATGTTATCAATGATACCTACTGCGCCACCAATCAAACAGAACGATCCGATGCGTGTAGTCCCCGCAATCGCGGTACAACCAGAAATCGCTGTTTGACTGCCAATGCGAGTGCCATGACCGACCTGCACCTGGTTGTCCAGTTTTGAACCATCACCTATTTCGGTGTCATTCAGTGCACCACGATCAACAGTGGTACCCGCACCCAGGTCAACATCATTCCCAATCCGAACGCCATAGATCTGAGGGATCGGAACCAGACCTGTCGGTCCGGGCTCGTAGCCGAACCCATCGGCACCAATTATTACCCCGGCATGGAGCTTACAACGCGCACCCACATCGACATGGTGATATAGCGTCGCGTTGGGACCGATCCAGGTATCCTCGCCAATGACGACACCTTCTCCGAGCACTGCCCCGGCGCCGATGTGGACACGATCACCTACGATAACGTCAGCAGCCACCACGACGTTGGGTCCAAGCGTGACATCATCGCCTATCTTTGCAGATGGATCGACGATCGCGGACGAATGGACGAGACCATCCGGTTCTGGCGTGCGATCAAACAGAGTAGCTACGTTGGCCCAGGCCAGACGTGGATTGTCGGAAAGAAGGACGGGGCTGGCGCACAGATCCGCCTGGTCCGGGCGCAAAACGACCGCAGCTGCCTCTGTTTCTGTCAGGTATCGCGCGTAGGCAGGACTGAAAAGAAACGCCAGTTGATCCGACTTCGCTTCAGCGAGATTCGCGAGTCCATTGATGGACACCGACCCGTCACCCCGCAGCGTCAGATCGAACTGATCTGCTATCTGCGCGAGCGTCCAGGCCACTTGTGTAGTGTGTGGGCTGCGGGCGCGTTACTGCCGATCGTAACTATTCAGTTTCTCTGTCACCTTCCGGGTAACATCGTAGACATCGGACACATAGATCGCGGCCTGTCGCGGAATGATAATGTCGAAGTCATCATCTCGTACTAGGTCTTCGATCGCCTTGCTGACCTTCTGATCGATCCCAGCGAACAATTCCTGTTGACGCTCATCAATCTGACGCTGAAGCTTTTGACGCTGATAGACAAAATCGTTGTTGATGCTTTCCAGTTCCTGTTGGACGCGGCGACGTTCCGCTTCACTCATCACCTCTGCATCTTTTTGCATTTGCTGCAGCTTGGTGTTCGCTTCGGTCTGCAGTGCGATTATCGCCTGCTCGTCTTCCCTGAACTCTCCCTGGATTTGTGCCGTCAGCCTCTTGGCTTCCTCAGATGCAAGAATCGCGCCCTGTACGTTGACAACGCCGATCTTGATCTCTGACAAAACTGGCAGACTGACCATGCTCACCAGCAACGCCAGAGTGGCAGCCAGGGTCGAAGGTCGTTGGATAATTCTTGTCATGCGTCGCACAGCGATTCCCCATCATTTATTCACACGTAGCACGTCGTCACACGTAAAACGTTCTCACACGAAAACGACATCACCAGAAAACGTCCGATACCAAAAGCGTCTGCAACCTTTGATGAAGGCCGCGATGTTGTCACATCCCCCTGGGGGATTCAATCAACAACACTACTCAGACCACCCGAAGGGGAAATGGTTTCTTCTGGACACCATTCTCCGGGTTCTCTCCGCGCTTTCTCCACGTTCTGAACCATCGAGTGTTCATCGTCGACACCCCTCATCGAGCCCCTCATCGACACCATTGTCAAACACTCGCCCGACGATCTAACGGCTGGTTCCCAATTCAAATTGAAATGTCTGAACTTCATCCCCATCACGGCTGTTCAATGGGTAGGATAGACTGAAAGACAAAGGCGCCAAACCAGTCACCCAGGTAAAGCCCAATCCAATCGAATACCTCAGTTCACCTTCGTCGATATCCCGACAGAGGATGCTGAATTCTGAGCATTTCGTGTTGAAGACGTTCGCACCTTCAAGGAACACCGTAGACTGCATTTGACGCTGGTCCTCGATAAAAGGCAGACGGAACAACAATTCGGCGCCAGCCTCGACCAGGACATTTCCGCCGATCGGCTCCAGTCCGCTGAAGATATTCGCTGGTGAGGGTGTCGACCGTGGACCCAGGGTACTCTGTTCGTATCCACGCACCGAGCCGAATCCACCCGCAAAGAAGTGTTTGTAGAACGGGAAGGTCGCGGTGCTGCCGTAGGTGCCACCATATCCAAGATCCGCACGTAGTCGCAGCGTAAAGTCTCTCGTTAGCGGAAAGAATATCTGGCCCGTGTAGCTGATTTTGTAGAACTCAAGCTGACTGCCCGGGACGGTGGTCTCAAAACGCAGACTCTGGCTGCGCCCGGCACTCGGCAGCAGACCGCTGTTCAATGCGGACATCACGTAGGACCCTGTCACCGATACCAGATCAAACTGCTTACCTTCTTCCGAAAGGAACCGGGAAATCTCCTGAGCTGGAAACACCCCTTCCTTGATGGTCGTGTTCTCATAATTGAATGCGATGCCTACCCGGGAGATTTCAGAAATCGGGTAACCGAAGTTGACGCCACCACCCCAGGAATCTGTGGAAAACCTCGCGATGTTTCGTTCGTTGAAATCACTTTGGCGGAAAAACAGGTTAAAGCCACGGCTGACACCATCGGCGGTGAAGTACGGGTCAAAAAACGAGAAGCTATAAGCAGTCTGAAAGTCGGACTGGTTGATACTGAGATTGACGCTGTTCCCGGTTCCAAACACGTTGGACTCCTGGTAGCCAAGTCCAAGGATCAGCCCGGTTCCCTGGCTGTAGCCAAACGTCGCTGAAATGGCACCGGAGGGAGCCTCCTCAACGGTATATTGCACATCAACCTGATCATCAACGCCTGGAACCTCAGGCGTCTCTACCGTGACCCCCTGCTGGAAGAATCCAAGGCGTTCCAGTCGAATCTTCGAATTTTCGATGGCCGCTGTGGATGCCCAGCCCCCCTCCATCTGACGCATCTCGCGACGCAGAACTCCGTCCTGGGTCACCGTGTTGCCCGTGAAATCAATCCGCCTGACATAGGCCCGCGAGCCCGCGTCCACAAAAAACTTGATGTCGACGGTGTTGTCTTCAGCTTCCGCTGTGGGTTGGCCAGTGACAGTCGCGAACGTGTACCCTGAATTACCAAAAGCTCGCTCTATGCGTTGCTCAGACAAGGAGATGAGTTCGCGGGAAAACCGTTGTTTCGGTCTGACCAGGATCAGTCGGCGCACCAGGTCTTCATTCACATCCTTCAGGTCGCCGGCCACGTCAACCGATGACACATCGTATTGCTCGCCTTCAATCACGTTCAGTGTGACGTACACATCTTCCTTGTTGGCACCGATGGCGACCTGGGTGGATTCGATCGCAAAGTTCAGAAACCCACGATCCAGGTACCAGGATTCAATGGTCTCCAAATCACCTGTCAGCTTCTCTCTTGAATACAGATGCCGCTTGCTGAGCGGTGCCCACCAGCGAGGCAGTCGCATCTCCATCAGTCCCTCCAGTTCATCGTCACTGAAGACTGAATTACCTACGATATTGATGTGGCGGATACCGGATGTAGCACCTTCGTCGACATCAATCACGACCTTGACGCGGTTTCTCGGCAGCTCCTCGATTTCGGTTTCGATATTGGCATCATAACGGCCCTGGGAAATGTACTGTCGCTCCAGGTCGGCCCGGATATGTTCGAGCGTTACCTTCTTCAGTATTTCCCCGGACGCAAGACCAGACTTTGACAGGCCATCAAGCAGGTCCTCTTCCCCGATCGCTTTGTTACCCTTGATGTCGATATCATCAATCGTCGGTCGTTCCTTGACGATAATGACCAGCACCGTCCCATCACGCCCGACCTGAACGTCATCGAATGAGCCATTCCTGAACAGTTCCCGAATCACCTCGCGGAAGCCAAGCTCATCAATGTCATCACCCACGTTGAAGGGTATGGAACTGAAGACGGTACCTGCAGAAACCCGTTGCAGCCCCTCCACCCGGATGTCACTGACCCTAAAAGCCATCGCAGATGCAGATGCCAGCAGCACGACAACAACCAGCAGACCCTGACAGCCGCGCTTCAACGACTCAAACACATCTCGCACCACTAAAGCCTCGTCAGATCATTATAGAACGCCAGCACCATAATGCTGACAATCAAAAAGAGACCGACCTTCAGCCCCCACTCCTGGACTCTCTCCGGCACAGGCTTTCTGAAAATCGCCTCGAATAGGTAGTACACAAGGTGACCCCCATCCAGCATTGGTATCGGCATCAGATTGATCACCGCCAGACTGATACTCAGCAACGCCAGGAAACCAATAAATGTCTCAAAACCGGATTCTGCCGACGCGGACGCCACCTGGGCAATGGTAATCGGTCCAGACAGATTCTTCGGTGATATCGCCCCCACGATCATTTTTCCGATCGCATTCAAGGTAAACGTCGTCACCGACCAGGTTCTTTCAAGAGCCGGGACCCACGCTGAATAGACCGGATGCCTTACATCCCGATACATATCATCGGGCAACGCAACCATCTCTACAGACGCACCAAAAAAGCCCTCGTCCTGACCGTTCACATTTCTCGGCCGGGGTACTACCGACAGCGCGACCAACTCACCGGCGCGTTCAACCTCGGCATCAATCCTCCGATTGGGGTTCGATTTCACCACATCAACCCAATCGTACCAATCCTCGATCACATCACCATTCGCGGTCCTCACATGGTCCCCCTGACGAAACCCTGCGCGTTCGGCGGGTTCACCACTCACAATGGAACCCAGTTTTGCCGGTAGTGGTGGTGACCACGAACTCATGCCAAGGTCTCTTGTCGGGTACGGCTCCTCCGCATCAGACAGCCAGTTCTGGACCTCAACCACATATTGATCGACATAGGTGTCCAGACCATCTGCCGGATCACGCACGTCGAAAACAATGCGTCCTGTGTCGCCAATACGCTGGAACAGTTGCATGTTCACATCGGACCAGGTTCGTGTCGGAACACCGTCCACCGCGACGATCTCCTGGCCTACTGACAGACCCGCCTGACCCGCTTTTGACGCCTCATCGATGTCCCCCAGTCGAGGGGTCAACCCGGTCACACCAACGCTGTACAGAACCCAGTAAGCAACAATGGCCAGGAGAAAGTTGGCGATGGGACCCGCCGCTGCGATCGCGATTCGCTGCCACACGGGTTTTCGATTGAAGGCAAGATGAAGCTGGTCGTCAGGGACAAATCCCTCCCGCTCGTCCAGCATCTTGACGTAACCACCCAGCGGAATCCCGGCGACGACAAACTCGGTACCTTCGAGCGATTCGTTACTGCGAGTCGCAATGTCCTGATCAGGCGGTGGAGGCGGTAACACCGGTACAGGCCCTCGCCTCATCCAGAGCGGACGACCGAAGCCTACCGAGAAACGCAGGACATGAACGCCACACCATCTTGCGACAATGTAGTGTCCGTATTCGTGAATCGTGACCAGCACCAACAAGGTGACGATCAGTGCCACGAGACTCTGGATGATCTCTATCACGGGCAGGGTCCCACCACCGGGTTCCTCTGTTTTGCGACACTCGCATTTGCCGCACTCGTCTCGACTTTCTCTAGGATCGCAGCTTCGTCCATTAGTTCATATGCCCATCAAATGCGCGATCTTTCATGATCCAAACGTTCATCTATACGACATCCACGATGCCGGTCACACTGAACAGCAACAAACCGAATACGGGACTCGCCGCCAGTAATCCATCAATGCGATCGAGCATACCGCCATGTCCCGGCAGCAGGTTACCCGAATCCTTAACGCCGCGGTGTCGCTTGAACATACTCTCAGTCAGGTCTCCAAGCACCGAGACCAGGACCACAACGCCACAACCAACGAGCAGGGTGATCCCGACGGGTGAGAAAAGCATCGACGTTTCCTTCCACGTGATCAACCCCGTAGCAAACAACAGTGCCACGAACAGTCCACCATAGAGACCCGCCCAGGATTTCCCTGGACTGACTCTCGGCGCAAGTTTCCGACGCCCCAGAAGCTTTCCAGCAAAATACGCACCCGCATCCGCGCTCCAGATCAGCATGAACAAAAGGAAAATCCAAAAGCCACCATCAACCGACTGCTTCATCACATTCAAAGCGACATAACCCGGCACCATCATCAGTAGACCCAGACAGGCACGGACCCATTGATCCTGCCAAACAGACGACAGCAATGGGTAGCGGATCACAAATACCAGAGCAGCGAGCCACCACAGGATGCCAGTCCCGACCAGCGGAATGATCCAGTCATGCGGTACCCAGACTGACGCAAACAGCGCCGATGCCGCTACAACCGTGTAGACAACCTGTCCGTTATGCTCATAGCCGCAAAGATCCGCCCACTCATACGCGGAAATCGTCAATACAATCCCGATGAAAAGCGCGAAACCTGCAGGCGGCAGCAGGAAGATGCCGCCTATTACGAATGGCGCCAGGATCAGCGCGGTCAGAAGTCTCGTCGCGAGCATACGATCAGATCTTCATCAGGTCCGCTTCCTTCACGGACAAGGTATCCTCTACCTGTTTGACATGATCGTCTGTGATTTTCTGAATATCATCCTCTGCCCGATGAAGCTCGTCCTCAGTGATGTCCTTGTCCTTCTGCAACTCTTTGAGCAGACTGTTCGCATCCCGTCGGACATTTCGAATGGCGATTCGGGCATTCTCAGCCTCATTCCGGGCAATCTTGGTCAGGTCGCGCCTGTTTTCCTCCGTCAGAGGAGGCAATGGAATTCGGATCTTCTCGCTGGTTGAAGTTGGGTTCAGGCCAAGATCTGATTTCAGAATCGCTTTCTCAATATCCGGGATCATATTTTTTTCCCACGGCGTTACAGCAAGGGTCCGTGCATCTTCCACGACGACGTTGGCGACCTGATTCAGCGGCGTATCATTCCCATAATAATCCACACTGATACCATCCAGCAGGCTTGGGTGCGCTCGACCCGTTCGAATCTTGGCAAATGCCTGCTCGAGTGCAGCCACGCTCTTGGCCATTCGATCCTGCGTGTCTTCTTTGATCTCTTCCTGCATGGCGTTTACACCCCATCTTGATTAGTTGTTCCACGCGCACCGTCGTGACGCCGCAGCCAGGCAACCTGGTTCAGCAGATCAGCGTACCCTCGTCGTCACCAACAATGGCGTTGCGCAATGCACCCGTCTGCTCCATCGCAAACACGCGTAGCGGCATTTTGTGATCGCGGGCTAGACAGATCGCCGTCAGGTCCATGACGCCAAGCTGAAGTTCAAGCACCTGGTCATAGGTCAAACTGTCAAACTTCACCGCGTCGGGATGTGTCATGGGATCTGCAGAATATACGCCATCAACCTTGGTCGCTTTCAGTACTACTTCTGCATTGATTTCGATACCACGAAGACAGGCAGCAGAGTCGGTCGTGAAAAAAGGATTCCCGGTGCCACCACTGAAAATGACAACGCGCCCCTGTGTCAGGTGCCTGATCGCCAATCGGCGATCATAGTGTTCCACAACCCCGCTCATCGGGATCGCAGACATCACGACGGTTGAAATATTGGCCCGTTCAAGCGCATCCCTGATGGCGAGTGCGTTCATGACGGTCGCCAGCATCCCCATATGATCGCCGGTGACGCGATCGAGGCCCGCCTCATGGAGGGCAGCTCCTCGGAACAGGTTTCCACCACCGACGACGATACCAACCTGTACCCCGATGCCAATCAACTGTCCCACTTCAAGGGCAGTACGATCCAGGACTTCTGGATCGATCCCAACGCCGTCAAGGCCCAGTGCTTCCCCACTGAGTTTCAGAAGGATGCGCTGGTATTGTGGCGCGGTAGGCATCCTTACTTGTCCTTGTCGTCGTCCGAGTCTTTCAGCTGATTCTTGACCTCGTCGGCGAAATCAATCTCTTCCTTCTCGATACCTTCGCCGACCTGGAACCGGACAAACCGGGTGACCGATCCACCACTCTCTTTCAGCAACGCACCCACCTTCTGATCAGGGTTCTTGATGAAAGGCTGGTCGACCAGCGAAACCTCGGCCAGGAATTTCTTGACACGTCCGCCCACCATTTTTTCGACAATTTCCGGGGGCTTACCACTCTCAGCAGCCTGAGCCACAAAGATCTCTTTCTCTTTCATAATGACATCTTCCGGTACATCGTCGCTGCTCACATAACGTGGCTGCGGATCTGCTGCCGCCACATGCATGGCAACATCCTTACCAAGATCATCATTGGCCTCTGACAACTGCACCAGAACACCAATCTTGCCATTGTGGATATAGCTGCTCGCGGCACCATCGAGCACTTCAGCCCGGCGTACGCTGACATTCTCGCCAATCTTCTGAACGAGCGCTTCACGCTCAGCTTCCAGGCCGTTATCCAAAAGGGCCTGAATGTCGCTGTTACCGGCATCGTCGATCAATGAAACGACCCTATCAACAAACGCCACGAAGTTATCGTCGCGCGCTGCAAAATCGGTTTCACAATTGACCTCAACCAGCACAGAACGAGTCTCACTGACGCTGACGCCAACCAATCCATCAGCAGCAATACGACCGGCTTTCTTGGCTGCTTTCATGCCACTTGATTTCCGAAGGTTCTCGATGGCGATTTCTATATCACCATCGGATTCCTCAAGTGCCCGTTTACAATCCATGATGCCGAGATCGGTGCGATCTCGTAATTCCTTCACCAGTGCGGCGGAAATCTTCGCCATTTTCTGTTCCTTTAGCTGATACTGAGTGATGGCATCACACACCGCCTGTGCGGTGAGGATGCGTCCTCCTATTCGGCAGCCGGTTTGTTCTCGTCAGAATCGTCGGAAGTTGCGCCATCACCGGTTTCGCCGGCGGCTTCCGCAGAATTTTCGCTGGTCTCGTCGGTTTGGGCAGCACTTTCGGTCGCTTCTGACGACTCTGCCTGGGCAGGCGATGGCGCATCGGTGCCTTCAACCGTCTCGGCCGCTACCGCGGTCTCTTCCACAGCACCTCCTTCAGCAACTTCCCCATCTGCCGTGCCTTCCGCCTCAGGCGCATCACCAGCTTCGCTGAATTCCTCAGCAGAAACCGGTGCATCAGGACGAGCTTCGATGATCGTATCCGCGACCGCCTCCACAAACAGGCTGATGGATCGGATCGCATCATCATTGCCGGGGATGACGTAATCGACCCCGGACGGATCGCTGTTGGTGTCGACGACGCCGATCACCGGAATCCCAAGCTTGTTCGCCTCGGTCACAGCAATTCGTTCGTGATCCACGTCAATAACGAACATGGCATCTGGCAAACCACCCATGTCCTTTATGCCACCAAGCCCAGTCTCGAGCTTATCCAACTGCCTCTGACGGGTCAGCGCTTCCTTTTTCGTGAGTTTGGTAAAGGTACCATCCTCGGCTTGCGTCTCAAGTTCCCGCAGCTTTCGGATCGATTGGCGAATCGTCTTGTAGTTGGTCAGCATCCCGCCGAGCCATCGGTTGTCGACGTAGGGCTGGCCACAACGCTCGGCTTGCGCCTTAACCACCTTCCCTGCGTTTCTCTTGGTTCCCACGAACAGAATTTTGTTCTTCTTAGCCGCCAGAGAACCGATATAGTTGCACGCCTCGGTCACAGCCGGGACGGTCAGCTCAAGATTGATAATGTGAATGTCGTTTCGGGCACCGAAAATGAACTGTCTCATCTTCGGATTCCAATACCTGGTCTGATGACCAAAGTGAACACCTGCTTCAAGCAGGTTGCGCATGGATACGCCTGCCATAAATGACTCCGGATTGTATTGGGTTAACACTGCCACTGATTCCCATGATCCAACCCAAGCCTAAACTTCAGGCACCCGAATCATGTGCCGGATCAGTGTGATTATTTGCCCCCACCACCGGGTCCCTGTGAATTCAGGGTCTACCGTGACAGACAGCGGCGCGGTTTATACCATATTGGGGCCGCCAAATAAACGACCATCGCCTTCTGATCACGGTTCAGGACCGATTCTGCTATAGTCTGCTCACTGCGCAAATTGCCCTTGGTTACCAGTGATCAACATCAACACACCAGAAGAAATCGATAAAATGCGTGCCGTTGGCCGGCTTGCGGCCGAACAGCTCGAAATGATCGAAGAACACATCAAGCCCGGTGTCACTACAGCGGAACTGGACCGTATCTGTCATGAATTTACCGTGGAACACCAGCAGGCAGTACCCGCGCCACTCAACTACAAGGGCTTTCCCAAGTCCATTTGCACCTCCGTCAACCATGTGGTCTGCCATGGGATTCCTAGTGATGACAAACAGCTCAAGAGCGGTGACATCGTTAATATCGATGTGACGCCGAAAAAGGATGGTTTCCACGGTGATTCTTCCAAGACATTTCTCGTGGGCGATGCATCCGTCCTGGCCAAACGACTGGTCATCGTCACCCAGGAGTGCCTGTATCGTGCTATTCGCTGTGTCAGACCCGGCGCCCATCTCGGGGACCTCGGGCACGCGATTCAGACCTTTGCCGAAAAAGAGCGATTCTCAGTCGTTCGTGAATACTGCGGGCATGGTATCGGCAGAATTTTCCACGACGAACCCCAGGTGATGCACTACGGAAGACCTGGAAGCGGGATCGAACTCCAGCCCGGCATGACCTTCACCATCGAACCCATGATCAACGCGGGGAAAGCAGCAGTGAAGCTGCTCCGAGACGAATGGACGGTCGTGACCAAGGACCACAAGCTCACTGCCCAGTGGGAACATACCATTCTGGTCACGGACGCCGGATACGAAATCCTGACACTGCGCAGCGATGACACCATCGATCGCTGCGGCTGAGGGGTGCCTCGGTGACTAAACACGCGCTGAGCATTGATCACGCCATACACCGACTGACAGAAGACCTGACCGGGAGCCGGGTTTCCATCCCGGTTTTCAAGGATCACATTGCGCAATATCGGGCCGGTCTCAAAAGTCGCTTTTTCGAGGGTGAGAACGCTGATGACCTTGTTCGGGAACACGCCCGATTTCTGGATGCACTGCTGACACTCGCCTGGGAGCGGTTCGACTGGAACGAGAATCTCCGCAGCTGGCGGAAAACAAGGATTTCACTGGTCGCCGTAGGGGGCTACGGACGCGGGGAACTTCACCCTTCCTCTGACATTGATCTGCTCATCCTGCTAGAGCGCAACAACTACCACCTGCACGCCAGCAACATCCAGAGTTTCCTGACACTCCTCTGGGACATCGGTTTGGAAGTCGGCCACAGTGTTCGCTCGATCAAGGATTGTGGTCGACAGGCGCGCGCCGACGTCACTGTCATCAGCGCCATACTTGAAGCGAGAACGATTACCGGTAGTGACGGACTTCGAGACCAGATGAACAAGCGGATCTCTGTTCGCCGAATGTGGTCGGCAAAGGTATTTTTTGAAGCCAAACGCGACGAGCAGCTAGAACGTCACCAGAAGTCCCATCACACGGAATACAGCCTCGAGCCCAACGTCAAGACGTCACCCGGTGGATTGCGGGACATACAGACTGTCATGTGGATTGCCAAACGTCGTTTCGGCGCTGTCACGTTTGACGACCTGGTCGAACAGAGTTTCCTCACGCCCTCTGAACGCGACGTCCTTGCAGAGGGACAGTCCCTCTTGTGGAAGATCAGGTTTGGTCTACACGCCATCACCGACCGTGAAGAAGATCGTCTGTTATTCGAATACCAGAAAGAGCTGTCAGACCGGCTGGGTTTTGTCGAAAGTGACCAACTCGCAGTTGAACAGTTCATGCAACAGTATTATCGATCCGCGATGCAGATCCGCACGGTCACGGAGCTTCTTCTCCAGCACTTCGATGAAGCCATCCTACGGGCCAATGAACGCGTCCGAATCAAACCAATCGATCAGTATTTTCAGATCGCTAACGACTATATCGAGGTGACCTCACCAGATGTCTTTGATCGCCACCCTCCGGCATTGTTGAAGATTTTCGTCGCCATGGGGAACGATGGCACCATCAAGGGAATTCGCGCCTCGACAGTCCGGCGGATTCAGGCATCGGTTGACCTGATTGATGATGACTTTCGCAGTGATCCTGAAGTCACGGAACTGTTTCTGACCCTGCTGCGGTCTCGTGAGCACCTGTTCTCACAACTTCGTCGTATGGAACGGTACGGCATTCTCGGCGCCTACATCCCAGAGTTCCAGCACATCATTGGTCAGATGCAGTTCGATCTCTTCCACATCTATACCGTCGACGCACACACGCTGCAGGTCGTCAGAAACATGCGACGTTTTCGCTATAAGAACCAGGAGCAGGAATTTCCAATCGCGGCGCACATTCACGCGCGGTTACCGAAAATTGAGCTGCTCTACATCGCAGGTCTGTACCACGATATTGCCAAGGGTATGGGCGGGGACCATTCGCAACTTGGCGAAGACATGGCCGTCGCATTCTGCGAACGACACGGGCTTTCAACCTGGGACACCAACCTTGTTGCATGGCTGGTCCGTAACCACCTGGTCATGTCAGGCACTGCCCAGCGCAAGGACATTTCAGATCCGGAGGTTATCCGGGAGTTCGCGCTGTTCGTGGCGGATCAGGTCCGGCTTGACTACCTGTATGCCCTGACTGTCGCGGACATCAACGCAACCAACCCTACACTCTGGAACGGCTGGCGCGCCTCACTCATGCGTGGTCTGTACCTCGAAACCAAAAAGCAGCTGCGGCAGGGCCTTGAAAACTACGTGGACAGATCGGAGTACATTCACGAAAATCAGGAACATGCCATCTCACGGCTCGCCGAGCACGGCCTCTCACTGAGAGAGATTGTGGAAGCCTGGGGCCACGTTGATGAAGATTACTTTCTGCGCGAGTCCATCAGCGACATCATCTGGCACACGGTTGGCATTGACGAACACGAGGACAACAACGTACCCCTGGTATTGATCAGGAACGGAACGGTCACTCGACGGGACGAAGGTGCAACCCATATCTTCATCCACTCACCCAAACGAACCACGCTGTTCCGCGACTCCGTCAATGCGCTGGTTCGACTGAACCTCGATATTGTCGATGCAAGAATTGCCGAATCAGAATCGGGCTTCATGTTCTATACCTTTGTCATCCTGAACGATCAGGGTCAACCTGTCAGTGAGAGGGCCCAGTTTGGGAGCATCCGGACCACGCTGTTGCGTTACATCACAGCCAGCGAGCCACTTTCGACGGAACCCCGCAGAACACCCCGGATGTTAAAGCCCTTCGGCTTCAAGACAGAGATCATCCTCAGTCATGACGAAGTCCGTGCTCACACCATCCTCCAGATAACGACGCCTGACCGCCCCGGGTTACTGGCGCTGATCTCCGACGTTTTCATGTCCTACCGATTGCAGTTGCTGAACGCTCGAATCACAACGTTGGGTGAACGCGTTGAAGACCTGTTCTACCTGGTAGATGAGAATGGCAACATGCTCGAAGATGAGCGCATCAGCGGACCGTTGGTCGATGAATTGCAGGATCGATTGGACCAGTTTGTAGAGGAAGCCGCCGCGTGAACCAATACCTTGAATCCCTGAACCCCTACCCGTTCGAACGCCTGAACGGACTGTTGGCAGACGTCACGCCTGCGGACAAGCCGCCGGTACCCCTGTCTTTGGGAGAACCTAAACATCCGGCGCCGGATTTTCTTATCGAGATGCTCGCAGACCCGACATTTCTTCGCAGCGGGGTAGGCACCTATCCTCCAACCAAAGGCCTGCCAGAGCTTCGAGGTGCGATCTCTGCGTTCACACACCGACGATATGCGCTCTCTCAGGCACCGGATGCTGACACCCAGATCCTGCCTGTCAATGGCACACGCGAGGCACTCTTCGCCTTCGCTCAGGTTGTGATCGACGCTACGTCCCCTTCGGTCACGTTGATACCCAACCCTTTCTACCAGATCTACGAAGGCGCAGCACTGCTGGCAGGCAGCCAACCCATGTTTGTGAACTGTTCTGAAGACACCGGTCACTGCCCTTCATTTGAAGATATCGATGCCGACACCTGGCGTCGGTGTCAGCTGATTTATATCTGCAACCCGGGAAACCCGAGCGGGGCGGTGATGGACATGCAATCTTTTCAGGATTTGATTCACCTTTCTGACGAGTATGATTTTGTCATTGCCTCCGATGAGTGTTACTCGGAACTCTACGCTGATGATGAAGCCCCTCCCCCCGGCCTGCTTCAGGCTGCTGATGTGCTCGGTCGCTCGGACTTCCGCAACTGCGTTGTATTCAACAGCCTGTCGAAGCGTTCTAGCCTGCCCGGGCTCCGTTCAGGATTTGTCTGTGGTGATGCCCACTATATTGAGCAGTTTCTGCTATACCGCACCTACCATGGCTCAGCGATGTCCGTCCACAATCAACATGTCAGCGCCGCCGCATGGAATGACGAGGAACATGTGATTTCAAACCGGGCGGTCTACCGAAAGAAATATGCGGCAGTTCTGGAAGTTCTGTCTGATCACTGGCCCCAGTCACAACCGGCCGGGGGTTTCTATCTCTGGCCAGAGACCCCGGTTGATGATCTTCAGTTTACCCGGAAGCTACTCGCTGAGCAGAATGTCAAAGTGGTACCTGGCCAGTACCTGGCCCGTGACACGCCCACCGGCAACCCGGGCAGGAATCGTGTTCGACTTGCGTTGGTAGCAACCGTTGATGAATGTGTACAGGCCGCCGAACGAATCGCTGCATTCATGTCCAACGGTCAATACCGCTGACGACCCTGCAACCGACCGTCCCTGAAACCACAACCCCAGCCAAATAGTCAGACGAAGAACAAAGGAACGCACCATGGTGACCATCTACGGTATCAAGAATTGCGACACCATGAAGAAAGCCCGTCATTACCTAGACAACAATGGTGTCGCGTACACATTTCATGACTACCGAACCGACGGTGTCCCTGAAACGGACCTCGAATCCTGGATCGCGGAACTCGGAACAGACGCGCTGATCAACAGACGCGGTACCACCTGGCGCAAACTGCCGGACACGCTCAAAGAATCACTGACCGACAAAAGCGCGGTCCGACTCATGTGTGAAAACCCCGCCGTGATCAAGCGTCCCCTTCTTGACCTTGGAGATCGCCGCATACTGGGGTTCAAATCATCCGAGTACGATTCCCTTTTCACCTGACGCTGTCTGTCTAGGGTCAAACCGACGGATACGGTATATAATGCAGCGCCGCTATCAGGCATCTGCGCGGCATCTATACGCCGGATACGGCTTACAGCGACTAATAAGGAACAAGCATGTCTTTTTTCAGCATCGGTCTGGGTGTCGGAACCCAGAACCGCAGCGGACAATGGATCGAGGTGTACTATCCTGCACCGATTTTCCAACCGGATGATGAGACGATATCGCAGTTCTCATCGCCAGTGGGCTACCACGATGGCAACACTGCTATTGAACTCACCGATGACACCATCGACAAGTTGATCTCTTCAGTCGAAGACGCAGCGCAGAAGGATATCCTTAAGCAGTTCAAAGCCTCTGAACAGCCACGTGTCATCACATTTCTTGCCGCTGATGATGAGATTGCATCCACGCCGGAGGCATACCTCAAGCTGCATCTGCTCTCACACCGCGCGGTGAAACCCAACAAGGTGAATCTTGACGGGATCTTTCCTCAATTGCCCAATGTCGCGTGGACCAGCGAGGGTGCGATCGATGTCGAGGAGTTACCTGCACGACAACTCACCGCTCGATTGCGTGGAGAGGTGCTCGAAGTTCAGTCCATCGACAAATTTCCCAAGCTTGCCAACTACCATGCACCCAGCGGGGTCCGCATCGCGCACACCGCGCGGGTTCGTCTCGGTGCCTACCTCGGCGAGGGAACGACCGTGATGCACGAAGGCTTCGTCAACTTCAACGCCGGTGCGATAGGGCCGGGGATGATCGAAGGACGCCTCTCTCAGGGCGTGATCATGGAAGCCAACAGCGACCTTGGAGGTAGTGCCAGCACCATGGGTACCCTCTCGGGTGGTGGTGAAATTATCATTTCCATCGGCAAGGACTGTCTGATCGGTGCCAACGCCGGCACCGGTATTCCTCTCGGCGACAACTGCACGATCGAAGCTGGTCTCTATATCACTGCAAGCACCTTTGTTCAGGTCCTGGATAACGAGAAGAATCCGGTCGAGATGGTGAAAGCACGTGAACTTGCCGGCCAGCCTGACATGCTGTTCATCCGTAACTCCAAGACGGGGCAGGTTGAATGCAGGACCAACAAACAGGCGCGCGAGCTGAACGAGATTCTTCATGCCCACAACTGAGCCATCGAGTAGAGACCGGACTCTGGCACTCACCTGTGATCTGATCAGGCGGCCTTCTGTCTCACCAGAGGACAGGGGTTGCCAGCAACAGATGGGCGAGATCCTGGAGAAACTCGGTTTCACCGTTCAACATATGCGCTTCCACGACGTCGACAATCTCTGGGCGACACTTGGCGACCAGGGTCCGATCTTCGCGTTTGCGGGTCATACCGACGTCGTTCCTCCGGGATCGATTGATGAGTGGTCTACAGACCCGTTTACACCAGAAGTCCGTGACAACAACCTGTTTGGACGTGGCGCAGCTGATATGAAGGGCGCGCTCGCCGCCATGCTCACAGCGACCGAGCAGTTTCTCGACGATGATCGACAGCCAAAGGGAACACTGGCGTTCCTGATCACCAGTGACGAAGAGGCAGACGCGGTCAACGGTACCGTCAAAGTTATTGATGCGCTTGTGGAATCCGGGACCCATATCGACTACTGCGTCGTTGGTGAACCCTCGAGCAGCGAGGTTCTCGGCGACGTCATCCGGGTAGGTCGCCGGGGATCCCTGTCCGGTACGCTCACCATTCACGGCATCCAGGGTCATGTCGCCTATCCGACAGATGCGCGTAATCCCATTCACGAGGCCGCCCCAGCACTCGCAGAGCTTGTCGCGACAGGGTGGGATGACGGCAACGACTTTTTCCCTGGGACTACGTGCCAGATCTCCAACATCAACGGCGGGACCGGTGCAAACAACGTCATCCCAGGTGAACTGACCGTGTTGTTCAACTTCCGGTTTTCACCTGAGTCCAGTGAAGAATCGCTCCGATCGCAGACAGAGGAGATTCTCAACCGTCACGGCCTGCACTATGACCTGCGCTGGCGTCTGTCGGGTCACCCATTTCTGACCACCGGTGGTACGCTGATCCCTGCTGTGGTCGAGAGTATCCGTGCGGTTACTGGTGTTGAGACCGAGCTTTCCACCTCCGGCGGAACCTCCGACGGCCGGTTCATCGCACCTACCGGCACCGAAGTCGTGGAATTGGGCGTCTGCAATGCGACCATCCACAAGGTGAACGAACAGGTCAGTGTCGCGGAACTCGGTCAATTGACACGGGTCTATCATGACATTCTGGAGCGAATCCTCGGATGATCTATCCGGATATCGAAATATATGTCAAAGAACAGCCTACCGAGGATGTGTTGTCCTGGATCAAAGAGCGTGTCGGGATCACCGCCCAAGAGGAGCTCAGACGCGATGGCAAGCGGGTTTTTGACCTGACCGTGGGTGATCCCGCCTATCAATGTCTGATCATCTGTCGGGTCAATGGCGACTTCTCATCAATCTGGTTCAACAGCACCCGGCTTCCGTGGACCAGTGACGTCGACTGTGCCGTCGACTGCGCGACCGCACTGGACACCGAGGTACGCTGCCAGGATCCCGACAGCGAGGCATGGATCCGTGTAAGAGACCAACAGCAATCGACCATCGATTGGTAGACCGGCAAGCAGCATGTCAGATCACCACCACACCACGCTGCCTGCCACATCACATGGACAGGACAACTGATGCGCCTGTTGTTATACCTTCTTGCAGGTTTCATCGCTTTTCTGATCTGTATCGCCGCGTTCCTTCCCGCGTCACCGGCGTGGCAGCAAATCATCATCCCTCGCCTAAAGGTCGTGCCTGATCTGGCGGTGACGGGCGTCGACGGCACCGTCTGGCGTGGACGTGCCGGTCTCAGCTATCGAGCCTTCCCCCCATCAACACTGACGTGGTCAGTTTCACCGCTGGCCCTTGCGGGTGGTGCAGGAGAAGGGGATCTCACTTTGTCCGGAGAGGGTCATAACATCATCGCACGGGTCGTCGTGGAACCCCATGGGCTCACTTTAAGCGGTGGCAACGGCGTGATCGATGCCAGTTTCGTCAACAGCATGAGTGAAGGCATTGGCCTGACCTTCCCTGGAGAGATTGCGCTCAGCAACATTGAAGGCACCACATCAACGCGATGGTTCACTTCCGCAACCGGGGATCTGGACTGGCAAGGTGGGACAATTTCAACCCGTACGCCAGACGGCATGATTTCCTACAGCCTACCCCCGCTGACGGGCCAATTGTCCATGGAAGGCGAAAAACTGAAACTCACGCTGCAGCATGATGTCAATAACTTCATGGACATCAGCCTGGGGCGGGATGGATGGGCGAAAGTGGATATCTACAAACCGTTGTTCCGGCATGCCGGTCTCAATATTCCTGGCGGCGACGACCTGCCCGATCCGGTCGTTCAGGTCGAAGAAAAGTTGTTTTGATGGGTATGAACCGCCATCATTACCTTTGTTTCCAGTAGGACCGGACATGGCATCCGTCCTCGATCTCATGAACCAGCACGCGCGCAAGCTGAGCATCCTGCTCACGCTGGTACTCGCAGTCTGGATAGGCACCATTCTCGCGCAGGGCGTTCTTTTCGTATTGTCCGAACAGGCCACCAGCGTTGCGCCCATGGCTCACCCCTCTAACAGCGGACAGGTTGAGCAACCTGCAACGCGCATTGATATCGCTGCCCTGAATCTGTTTGGAGAAGTCGCCGCTGAACCAGCGCCTGCTGTGGTCGACGCGCCACGGACCAGTCTCAATCTACAACTGCTGGGAGTATTCAGCGCGACTGATCCAAAAAGGGCATCAGCCATTGTGGCTGAAGTTGGCAAACAGGGACTTCTCTACCACGTCGATGAAAAAATGCCCGGGAATGCCACGCTATCTTCTGTTCACCCTGACCACATCCTGATCAAACGCAATGGACGCCTCGAAAAACTGGCCTTCCCCGAAACAGATTCCGGCCAGACGATTGTTCGACAGACAACCGCCCGAACGAGTTCAAATCGTTCAACATCAGCAAATCGCACCAGCAGCAGCTCCAGTCGGCTCGAACAGATTCCGGACCGACTTGCACAACGTCGGAAACAGATTCTGAGCCATGGCAGCAGTAGCCGGGATCCTGGCACAGTGCTGCGATCCTATATCAATGAGAATCGGGACGTTCTGCAACAGAATCCAGGCGAAGTGTTGAGCCAGCTGGGTGTCTCGCCTGTATCCGAAGGTAACACGCAGGGTTATCGCATCGGGAACGAGGTCGCAAGCGATGTATTGACCCGAGCTGGTCTCATGCGCGGAGACGTCATCCTGTCGGTCAACGGTCAGGCTGTTGGTGACCTGTCCAACGACCAGAAGATGATTGATCAGGTACTCGCACAGAAGCGGGTTCGAGTCGGCGTACAACGCAAACAACGTAAATTCTATTTGACGGTACCAATCCCCTGATGATGTACAACACGAACCAGCTTCAAAGGGGCCCCCGCCAACCTGCAAGTCTGAAACAACAACTCAGACGCGGCATTGCGCTCTTCACCGGCATGCTGTTGCTCGCGACCTCGAGCGCGGTCTGGGCCGAGTTTACCCTGAACCTGAAAGACGCTGACCTGAAGCACTTTATCGCGAAGGTTGCCGACATCACCGGTAAGACATTCGTGGTCGATCAGCGCGCCAACAACAGTCCCATCAAGGTCACCATCATCTCCACCGAGCCGATGAGTGAAGCCGAGGTCTATGAAGTCTTTCTGACGGTTTTGCGTATTCACGGTTATGCCGCGGTACCCAGTGGCAACGTTGTCAAAATTATCCAGCAGGTACTCGCCAAACAAAGTCCCAGCGATGTTGATTTTGCACTCACCGCCAACGGTGAACAGATTGTCACCCAGGTCATTAAGGTGCAGAACACTTCCAGTGAAGACCTGATCAAGTCGATTCGACCGCTACTGCCACAGTATGGTCACATAGCGGCTCTCACCACACCAAATGTACTGATCGTCGCCGACCACGCGGATAACATCCGACGCTATCGGGAAATGATCAAGCGCATTGATGTTGCCGACACTTCAACAGTAGAAATCTATCAGTTGCAGGAGGCCTGGGTGGAAGACATCGTCATGCTTCTGGAACAGCTCGCACCGGAGGAAATCGGCAAAGCAGCCAAAGGACCTTCGAAAGTCAATATTGTGGCCAGTGAACGGACCAACAGTCTCGTCCTCAGGGGCCAACCGGAAGCCATCGGCAAGATCACCCAGCTGGTGCAGGCACTGGACACCCCGACCAATCGTAGCGGTACGATACAGGTTGTACGTCTGGCCCATTCCGACGCAAAGGAACTTGCCGATATTCTGAAGAACCTGGTCGAAACCGATAAAGGTGGCTCGGATCAACAGGGGCAGGACGTCCCGGTCAGCATTCAGGCAGATGAGTCAATCAATGCCCTGGTAATTCGAGCAAATCCAACAACGATGGTTGAATTAAAAGACACCATCACGCTATTGGACGTTCGACGTCTGCAGGTTCTCATCGAGGCTGCCGTGGTCGAGGTGACCACCGATTTCACCCGGCAGTTGGGAACAGAACTCGCGGTGGGTGATGCAAGTGGCGAGAACTTCCCTGTTGGCCTGACAGCACCGTCCGGTACGCTCGCTGCCGCTTTGCAGTCCCTGGCACTGAATGCTCCCACGCCATTATCTCTTGGCGACGCACCTCTGATCGCGGGCGGCCGCGTCAGCGCAAAGTCGACATCGTTTGCGGCAATCATCCGCGCCCTGTCGACCAATACGGACGTGGAACTACTCTCTACACCAAGTATCACTGCCGTGGACAACCAGGAAGCACGCATAGTCGCAGGGCAGAACGTCCCGTTCAGGACGGGTTCTACAGGAACAGGTGGTAACGGCGTCACTAATCCGTTCACCACGATTGAGCGCCAGGACGTCGGGCTCACATTGACTGTCACCCCGCATATCCATGACGGCAGCCTGGTCCGTCTCGAGATCCGACAGGAGGTCTCCGAGGTCGATCCATCCAGTCTCGGCTCGATTGGTAACGATGGTTCAGCTGATCTGATCACAAACACCCGCGAGATCCAAACCACTGTCCTCGCGGACGATGGCGAGGTGGTCATCCTGGGAGGGTTGATCCGCGACAAGACCACGAGTACCGATACCCGTGTACCCTTGCTGGGTGACATCCCGTTCCTTGGGTCAATTTTCAAGAGCACCAGCCGGGACATCGAAAAGCAGTACCTGCTCGTGTTCCTCCGTCCAACCGTGCTGAAGAACTCGAATTCCATGCAGCAGGCAACACAGAGGAAATACAGTCACATTCCCGACGAGTCAGGTGAGGGGAGCGAAAGCGAAGATATCTCCGAACTGTTCGATGGTCGAAACTGATTCACCCAGGTCAGGCGACGATACAAAACCCGAATTACTGCGGCGGCTAACGAATATCCGGTTTCAGCTGAGCCGGGCCAGCCTGAACGCATGGATCAATCCAACAGTTCTGCACTGTGACGAATCTCTGGGTATTTCGCAGGACGACGCCGTCGCATACGTGCTGCCACATCGTTCCCTGGCAGATCTGCTGGTTGTCGACCATGCCGTAAGACAGGCAAACCTGCGCCCGCTGGTGGAACCCTTATCGCATACAACAGAAGATCGATCATTCTTTTTCCTAGGCCATCCGGAAGGATGGTTCGGACGAAGGGCGCGGGCACGCCCCTCACCACGCATGGATCGACTGCTCGCATCTCAGCACGAACTTAGTCAGGACATTCTGGTCCTGCCAGTGTCAGTCTTCTGGGGACACCAGCCCAGTCAGGAAAAATCTCTCGTCCGGCTGATTCTGTCAGAGAACTGGACCGCCACAAGTCGTCTGCGAAAATTTTTGGCCATACTCTTCCTGCGGAACCATATTCTCGTTGAATTCAGCCGTCCTTTGTCCCTCCGTGATCTGATCAGGACGGGCGACGGAGAGTTACTCGACCCTCAACGTCAACGACGAAAACTCATGCGCGTGTTACGCGTCCATTTCTCCCGACAGCGACAGGCCATTGTCGGGCCCGACTTGTCACACAGACGCACTTTGATCAACCGGATCGTCACAACCAACCATGTCCAGGAGGTGGTTTCGCGTGAGGCAGCAGCAAGCAATCGATCCGTTGATGTTGTCACCCGGACTGCGGCCGGATACGCACATGAGATTGTCTCTCACCAGTCCTATCGCGTGATCCGGTTGTTCAACAGCCTGCTAGGCTGGCTGTGGAACCACATCTACGATGGCATCGATGTCCATCATGTCGATACCCTTCGAAGCGTTGGCGGTACTCACGAGATCATCTACGTCCCATGTCACCGGAGTCATATTGACTACCTGTTGCTTTCCTATGTGCTCTATCACAATGGACTCACACCACCCCATGTCGCCGCCGGTGAAAATCTGAACCTGCCCATCATAGGAGGACTCCTGCGGCGTGGGGGCGCATTTTTCATGCGACGCTCTTTCCGTGAAGACCTGTTGTACCGAGCTGTTTTCGATGAGTACCTGCATCAGATTTTTATCAAGGGATATTCAGTAGAGTACTTTGTGGAAGGTAGCCGTTCGCGAACGGGTCGAATGCTGACGCCAAAAACCGGCATGTTGGCCATGACGATGCGTAGCTTTGTCCGGGACGACAGCAAGCCCATTGCGTTTGTCCCCGTTTACTTCAACTACCAGAAGGTCATTGAGTCCCCCACCTACTTGCGGGAGCTTACCGGCTCACAGAAAAAACCCGAGTCGGTCTTTGATATTTTTCGCGTTTTCGCGACCTTCAAACATGCCTTCGGCCGTGTTGCGGTGAGTTTCGGAACACCTCTCATGTTGCCCGAACATCTGGATGAGACAACCCCCGACTGGCGCGAGATCCACGTCGATGACCCCCAATGGTCAAAGGTCAACCGCAAACTGGCCATGCGTCTTGTGACACTCATCAACAAGGCTGCCAGTGTTGGGCCGGTCAATCTCGTCTCAACAGCGCTTCTCTCAACGCGAAGGCAAACCATGGCAGTGCATCATCTGCACGGACAATTGAATGTCCTCGCAGAGCTTGCACGACAGGCACCTGTGTCACCTGCACCCATAGTCAGTGATCAGGATCCATCCCATCTGTTGTCGGCAACCGAAGAGATCATTGGTGTAGAGCGGTGGTCCCAGGGACTTGGCGACGTTGTCAACGCGAATCAAAATACCAGCATCCTGATGACGTACTATCGAAACTCAACCCTGCACTGGTTCATTCTGCCAGGTCTGCTCTGCAGGTTGATGCGTGTTCACCGGAGCATGGACCTCGGTGACATCTTCACGCACGTTGAGCGACTCTATCCGTTTGTCCAGGCTGAACTGTTCTTGCCCTGGCAGTCTACCGATCTTCGAAATGTGTTGCGCCACTACCTGGTCGCGCTTGAACACCTCAACCTTCTCAACGTTGATGAGGAGACAGTCACTGCCTGTGATCCTGCAAGCACACACTACGCAACACTCACCACACTGGCGGAACTGGCAGACCCAACGCTCGAGAGATGCTTTATCGTTCTGGGTCTCCTAACCGAGACACCGATGCCAATCGCAGACGTTCAGACACGTGCCGCGGCAGTCGCGGAGTATCTCGCCAGCATCTATGGCATCAACTCCCCGGACTTCTTCGACGCGTCGTTGTTCGCTTCCTTCATCAATGCACTTTCAGATCAGGGGCTCCTCGCGCTGACCGAAGACGATGGCATTAGATGGCACGATGATCTGATCCCTCTTCAGCAAACCATCGGCGGTCTCATCAACAGCGAGTTCAACAACTACCTGCAGCACGCGCTACAAATGAGTACCGTGCCCACAGCCGGTGAGACAACAGCCTAATAACCGCCCCATTCTCTGGCTACGTCGCGCTATACACTTCCAGTCGACTGGCACTACCATTACTGACGAACATTGGTTTTCGGTCAGTAAACAGCGGAGCCCAGCGAGGACGTTTGACGACGATGCGGCGACATCCCGTCGCCAGTGAAGCCTGAAACAGCGAATGAATCTGCTCGCCCCGTTCATCCGGACCCGCAAATGCGTGCAGGAGTTGCAGCGCTCCCTTTGCCTTCGCTTTTCTCGATGATGAATGCCGCTGCGAAGGGTACATAGGATCGATCAAAATGCCATCGGGGACTGAGTTCATCGCAGAGAGAAACGCAGCCGCGTCTCCTCGATGCAGATTGATTCGTTCAGCCACAGCGGTATTGGCCTTCTCAAGACCTGACTGTAGCAACAGATACAGGACATGACTCCGTTCAATCATTTCGACATTTGCACCGGCAGCCGCCACAAGGTACCCATCGGTGCCGAGGCCTCCAGTACAGTCTACTATCAGGCGTCTAGGTGCCGCCTGCACCGCTTTCACAATCCGTTCTGCAAGAACGCTCCGCACTCTTCTTTCCAAAGAAGCACTACCGAAATCAACCTGAACATCCGAGAGAGGCAGATCGTTAGAAACGAGACGGTACCCGGAAGCAGCACGATGCAATCTGAAGCGATTCATCTCAGAGATTGCCCGTTGGTCATCTTGAATAGGGTGATCCCTGCCCCGCTACGTTGGCTTTTTCAGGTTGGCAGCCGGTGTTGCCACAGTCTCACGAAGATAGCGTGGTAACGCCTCTGCGGCAACCACGGTCTGATTCTCGCTGATCAAACGACGTCCCAGCGTCAGTAAATCAGATGCGCTCGGAACCGACACCGAGTCGTAACTCAGGAGACGATCCCTCGTTATCGAAGCGCTCTCCTGCGCCCAGCCATCACCAGTCCCTGAACAGGTCGTCCAGTCAATGTCGAGGTCATCCAAGACGACCACTTCCTCATCATATGCACACTCAGCCAGTCCCTGGTGATTCGAATAGCAACCGAAAAACATCTCATCAACACGAGCATGCATCGCTACCGCGACACGATCATCACCATGTCGACGAATCCGCGCCTGTGCCAAGGCGGCAAGCGTGGACACGGGTGCCACGCGTATGTCGAGCCCAAACGCCAGTCCCTGGATGACACCCGCCGCGATACGCAACCCAGTAAAAGAACCGGGCCCCTGTCCCAGGACCAGTGCATCAAGTTCTCCAAGTGTCAGGTCCGCGGAAGCCATCGTCTCCAGGATCATGGGTAACACAACCTGACTGTGAGTTCTGTCAACGGTTTCAGATCGTTCGATCAGTTGATCGCCACGGGCGATGCCAATGACGCAGGATCGCGTTGACGTATCAAGCGCTAGCAGGTTCATTCACGATGTCCTGAAAGTAGGTCATGGCTTCGTCATCACTCGTCAATACCGGCATTGATGGAAGAGAATGCAAAAACTGGGCACCGTAGTCATGGGTACGTATACGGGGGTCACCCAGAACGAAGAGCCCTCGTTGGTGTTCACGTCTGATCAGTCGTCCGAACGACTGCCTCAGTGCGATCACTGCTTCAGGCAGAATATAGTCACGAAAGCTGTCCCTGGACGACAATGTCACCGCTGTCATGCGGATCTGTACATCGATGTCCCCAATGTTTGGAAACGGCAGTTTGTCCACCACGAGGAGTCGAAGACGGTCACCGGCAAGTTCTATCCCTTCCCTGAAACTCTGCGTCGCAAGCAGGACAGGTTTCTCCATGGCCGAGAATGCTTCGACAAGGCCCTGCCGGCTCATCCTTCCCTGTACCAGTAGCCCATCAAACCCTGCAAGCAGTGCAGCCGCCTCATCCATGGCCTTCTTGCTACAGAACAACATCAATGTAGGCGCGGTTCCCAATAGCGGTAACACCGCACGAACCAATTCGGGGATGTGGGCCGATTCAGATGGTTGAGATATATCAGGAATCCATAGGCTCGCCTGGTTCGGGTAGTCATACTCGCTGGGAAACAAAGTCGCACGTACATCCTGCATTCCTGTTGCTTCCTGGAACTGATGACAGGTACCGTTAACTGCAAGCGTCGCAGACGTGAATACCCATGTCGCCTCTGAACCGATCACCATCCTCTGGATCGAGCGAGACACCGGTTCATGCAAACCAAGAATGTGGAAACCTGTTCGACGTGACTCGTCCTGATGAGTGCTACCAGTGTCCACATCGGCCAACAACCGACCCAAGGTGACTCTCAGTAAACCAATACGCTGAAGAAGATTACGAAATTTGAAACTCTGCTGCGCCGCCTCGCTCACGCAAGCTTCAAGTCGCTGCAACCGCTCCGCGAGCCGTTGCAGAACCGGACTCGATGAGTCATCAGCGGTCGCTACGACCACATATTCGAGTGACGCTGCAGCATCCAGCAATCGGCTGCTGTCGACTTCTGAACGACCCGCCTCCCTGACCACCGCTGCAATCAGGTAGCGCAGCTGATCTGAAGACAGCGATATTGTCTCGCACCGTGCAATCACATCAGGCAAACGGTGCGCTTCGTCAACAACAATATGGTCGAAACCGGACAATACGTCGAGTGGATCACTGCGCAACATACCGGCAAGTAAATGATGGTTACCAATGACGATCTCAGCGTCGTGAACGCGTCGTCGAATTCGGTCTAGAGGACACAGGTCAATCATGGGGCACGACGAACCTGCACAGCTTTCGGCAGGACACGTGACTATTTCCTGTAGGTCATCATCAACGTCAATATCCATGAACTCCGTCAAGTCACCAGTTTCGGAGCGGGGCCACCAGGCCTGTAATTGTTGGAGTCGAAGCATGGTTTTTTCAGAAACCTCTGCGGCGACTTCCGGATTCAGCAGTCGACGAGGACACACGTAGTTTCTTCGCCCCTTGATCACTACGACGGAACGATGTCCGACGATTTTTCCAAGACTGACGGCAATATCCTGGACCTGTTGCTGCAAGGTATGAGTAGAGGTCGCGATCAGAGTCCGTCCTCCAGTCATCAACACCGGAAGCAGATACGCAAGTGTCTTTCCAGAACCGGCACCAGACTCAACGATCAGGTGAGATCGCGTCTTCAACGCGAGTTCTATATCGAGTGCCATCTCGAGTTGGCTGATCCGTGAACGGTAACCTGGGATGACCTCGCTCAGCTGTTCGCCAAGCAGAAGCTCAGTGATCCCAGCATCAGTTTGATACTGTCGTTGCGATGCTAGCGACTGACTTTTCGTCTCAGCGTTCACAAACGGGGATCTATCCTTGGAGGAGGGCATCGTGTTCCAGGCTCACGTATTCAGGCGGTTGGCTGGCAGATCTCGCGTGATCTGAATCTGCCGATCAATCATAACGATACCACCACAAACGAAAAGGCCCTCATAGAGAGGGCCTTTTTGCTGGTATCGAAACGATCCTGACGGAATCCGTTCGATACTCATCTTTCTACTGCTTCTTATTATTATTCGAGCGACCTGAGTCGCTTTCAGCTTATCGCTTCTTGCGTGCAGGTGCCTTACGTCGAGCCGCAGGCTTTCGCTTGGCTGCGGTCTTACGTTTGGCAGCAGGCTTTTTCTTCGCCGCTGTCTTGCGCTTGACTGCAGGCTTCTTCTTCGCTGCAGCCTTACGCTTGGTAGCAGGCTTCTTCTTCGCTGCGGTCTTACGCTTGGCTGCAGGCTTCTTCTTCGCTGCGGTCTTACGCTTCGCAGCAGGCTTCTTCTTCGCCGCTGTCTTACGCTTCGCAGCAGGCTTCTTCTTCGCCGCTGTCTTACGCTTCGCAGCAGGCTTCTTCTTCGCCGCTGTCTTGCGCTTGGCTGCTGGTTTTTTCTTCGCCGCAGTCTTACGCTTAACTGCCGCTTTCCGCTTGGGTGCAGCTTTTTTCTTTCTTGCAACCACTATCTTCACTCCTGTCTGGATTGAAAGTTCAGTCCTGAATCAGCACCTCTATCGTGTTCTCGGCTCCTGAGAGATTGAATTCCTGTCAAACAAGTGATGTACGTTAACGGCTTTTACAACTTGTCGTTTGTACGTCGCTCATCGACTTTGCATCAACCAACGCTCTTTCAGATGCAGAGTGCAAGATACAGTTGCATGAACGGGGGCAAGTTTAGAAAAAAATTGTTCTTTTGCACACCTTTTTTATGAAAAGTTGATCTTTTTCATGGTTTTACCAAACAAACTTATCCCAAAATCCACGCGCGGCATAGCAAAATTGGTTACACAATCACCATCATGTCGTTTGAATTCATATTATCAACCATTGATTCCGTTCAAAGCAGCCTCTACCTGCGCCTTGATGTCCTCTGTGTCACCAACACCATCAACGGCACAATACGCGGGACGACCTCCGCCGTTGTTCGACATGCCACTGTAAAACGACACCAACGGTTGCGTCTGATCACGGTAGACATCCAAGCGGTTCTTTATGGTCTCTTCCTTATCATCGTCCCGTTGGATCAGGTCTTCTCCAGTCACATCATCCTTGCCAGTCACCTTCGGTGGATTGTGGGTCACATGATAGATACGCCCTGAACTCGGATGGACACGACGGCCCGCCAGGCGGCTGATAATCTCGTCATCCGGCACCTGTATTTCGACAACACCATCGATATCGATTCCCGCATCAACCAGCGCCTGGGCCTGGGGTATCGTTCTTGGAAATCCATCGAACAGAAAACCCTTGGCGCAATCAGGCTGCGTTATTCGCTCCTGGACCAGTTCAATAATGATCTCGTCGGTCACCAGGTCGCCAGCATCCATTACCGACTTCACGCGATTGCCAAGTTCGGAACCCGATTTGACGGCTTCCCTCAACATATCGCCGGTCGAGACCTGGGGGATACCGTATTGATCAACGATGAATTGCGCTTGAGTGCCTTTGCCTGCCCCGGGGGGGCCCAGAAGGATGAGCTTCACTGTGTTCTCCTGAATTTTGTGAAAGTGTAGATGATGTCTAAGGCGTGATTGGATCGAATATCCGTATACGGATCAATAGCTCGTCACAAAAATTGGCAATGCTGATCGGTATCAGGGTCCTGATATTGTAAGTTTTGCAGTGCGAACGTTCGGCAGACGTTCAGTACGCTCCAGATTGCGGAGCAGATTGTTCAAACTGCGGACTTCAATCGTCATCCGCAGATCAACCCGATTACTGGCCTTCTCTGTGTTCGACTGCATCTGAATGACATTCGTGGACTCCTGCATAAAGATGCCCGTAATTTCGTATAACAATCCCGGTCTGTCGAATGCACTGATCTCTATTTTAACCGGAAAGACACGGCTGATCTGATCACGCCAATGAACCCGACCCGACTGGCCCAGCACATCCGCGGTAGGTCCTTTCAGACAATCTCCTCGATGGATATCAACAACATCATCGGTTTCACTGACCACCCCTATAATCTCGTCACCGGGAACAGGGCCACAACAGTCTGATATGCGATAGGACATGTCACCGATATCGGCGATCAATGCTCCGTCGCCACTGTCAGTGCGCTCCAAGGCGTTAGACTCCTCGAACATCAAGTCCTGTTCTGTGAGCAGATCAGACGCAACGTGCTCTGTGAGCGTAAGAACGTCCAGATTACCTCGTCCTATCGCCGCAAACACATCATCCAACTGATCGTGGTTTGTATGCTGAAGAATGCTTGAGAACATCCAGATTACGCAGCCCGAGCTGTGACAATTCCACCAACAGGACGCGCTTGCCCTCGTCCATATTCTTCTGTTTCGCCCGTTTACCATACTAGGCACGAACCTTCGCCGGTCCCTTTGAGCTAGTGAGGTAACCCAGATGCAGATGGAGCCAATCAAGTCTCGGCGCTTCCTCTGAACTGGTGATAATTTTAACCTGGTGACCACTCTGGAGCTTGGCATTGAGCGACACAATACGGCCATTCATTCTCGCACCCCGAAATCGATGGCCGATCGGGGTGCACACGGTATGCGAAATCGACAGGTGTAGAACCAGGGTTCATGTCGATGACGTGACCATCCGGTGTATAGACGTAGATGCGATCAAGGATGACCTCACTGAACAGCTCCTTGCTCAGCTCCGATACATCGCTACCTTCTTCCCGCCACCCCAGAACCTGTCGGAGCCACTGCATACGGTTCTCGTATTCATCGAGTTCTTCAGTGAGAGCTCCCTCGTACCGCCACACCCAGTTCCCCTTCCTCGTGCATCTCCCTTGTACGAATCTGTACTTCCACAACCTTGCCATCTGCCCCGATCACCGCGGTATGCAATGAACGGTAGCCATTCAGTTTCGGTGAAGCGATGTAGTCGTCAAACTCACCAGGCAGATTGGTCCACAGCGGATGTACACTGCCCAGAACGCGATAACATTCATCGACATCATCAACCAGGACCCGAACCGCCCTGACATCGTAACCCTGCGAAAAACCAATGCCCTGTGCTGCATCTTCCTCCAGATGCTATAGATATGTTTTACGCGCCCGGCGATCTCCGCACGAACACCCGTTATTTCAAGTCGATTGGCGAGGGTCTCGCGGATGGTTCAACATAGCGTTCCCTGTCAACACGGCGTTCTGACAATAACTGTGCTATCCGCTTGTATTGTTCCCCGTGCAGGTACCGGAACGAAAGATCTTCGAGCTCCCATTTCAGCTATCCAACGCCTAGGCGATGGGCCAATGGCACGTAGATGTCAAAGACCTCCCTGGCCAACTTCAGCTGACGTACCCGGGTATCAGGAGAGACGGCTCGAATTCGGCAAGTGCGTTCTGCGAGTTTGATCAACGCAACACGAACATCATCGACCAGTGTGATCAACATACGACGGGCCTGTTCCAATTGATCAAGCCGGATTCCAAGAACCCTGGTGGTTTCCGTACGCACTTCACCGATCTCGGCCATCCTCAGGACACCCGACACCAGGTCCGCAACCTCGGTACCGTATTGGTTGTGAACGTAATCGATCGTGATCTGATTTTCACGTACCGCACGGTAGACAATGGCCGCAACGAGACCATCCTCGTCTATCCGGAGTTCTGACAGGATGTCCGCCATCTCCAATCCAGTTCTGAAACTCGATAGGCTAGCCGCCCAGGGACCTGTCGTTCGCAGTGACTCCTGATCAACCCGCTCGATCAGTTCGCAAGCTTGCCTCAGACGAACCTGATCAAAATCAGGATTCGATTCCGCCATCATGGCCAACCACCGATCAAGGTTGATACTGCCATCCCTTTCGACATCGGGAACAGCACGAACCTTAACCATGCGTTCTTCCACAGCGTGTAAAACACGCGATCGACTCGACATGCGTTGTGTGTGGAAACATATCCGCAACACCCGCGGCGCTCAGCTGAAAGCCACCTGCCACCAGCAGGTCCGCATCTCTGGCGAGTGTGTCGGGATTACAGGATACGTACACGATCGTTTCCACCTCTGAACCCACGAGCTCTCCGCACAAGCGTTCTGCGCCTGTCCGAGGAGGGTCCAGCAGGACCTTGTCATATGCAGCCAAAGAAAGATCCAATCCCTCTGCATAGAGATCCGCAACTTCGAAACGCACACGTTTCGTCCCATTCAAATGCGCATTGTATCGCGCACGTTCAATACTGGAGGCAACACTCTCGATACCGAGTACGTCGTCGCAAATCATAGCGATGGGTAACGTAAAGTTGCCAATCCCGCAGAATGCATCCAGTACACGATCACTTTTCTTCAGTTCAAGCAGCCGAATAACCTCTGCGACCATCTTGCGATTGATAGCGCCATTGACCTGCACAAAATCCAGTGGATGAAACGCCATGCGAATCACCTGGTCCGGATTTTCTTCCCGCGGACTGACCACATTGACCAAGTAGTGCAGAAAATTCGATTCATCTTCCGGCCACAGCCTGGAGCAGCTCTCCGGACCCTCAGGTTGCAGGAACACGGCCACATTGTGGTGTTTCGCAAATTGGACCAAATGTTTGCGATCCTCTTGCGTCATCTCAAACAGGTGCCTGAAAACCAGTGCTCTCGTGTCATCGCCTACGGCCACTTCTATCTGGGGCAAACGTGTCGGTTCACTCAATGATTCAACCAGCTTTGCCAGAGGCTTGAGCAGATGCCCCACCGGGTCGGCCAACGTCCAGCAACGGTCCGTATCGGCAATAAATCCGCCATGTTGTTCCCTGAAACCAACAAGGACCTCATCCCGCTTCGCAACATGTCGTACACCCAACCTTGCCTTTCGGCGGTACCCCCACACTTCTGCCGTCAATGGGGGGAGCCATTGTCCAGGCTTCAGATGCGCCAGCAATTCCTGAACGCGTCCTTCTTTCATCTCGATCTGAGCTTCAGGCAACATGTGTTGCAGAGAACAACCACCGCACAACGACGCCGCCGGGCAGAGCGGCTGCGTTCGGTCTTTGGACGCTTCGTGTACGTCGATCGTCCGTGTAATCAGGCGCCGCCGTTTCCGGGTGACAGGTTGCGCCGTGACCTCCTCGCCTGCAAGCGCACCCGAGACCAATACGTTGGCATTCTCATCAACGCCATAGCCATCCGCCTGCAAGGACGCAACGCGGAGCTTAAAGGGTTCCCGACGTTTCAATATTTTGGCGAGAAGACGCCCGTGGACAGATAGCGATCCCCACGGTCGCAGACAATGGCAACGATAGTCGCGTCACGGACCTCGCGACTGATCTGAAGTGCACCGGCAACGCAGCCACCGGAAGAAGGGCCGCAGAAAATACCTTCCTCTCTTGCCAGCTGACGCATGGTCTCTTCGGCCAGAGACTGTTCCATGTCGATGATTCGATCCACCTGATGGGCATCATAGATTCGTGGAAGGTACTCCTCCGGCCATCTCCTGATGCCGGGAATCGCGCTACCTTCTATGGGTTGTAATCCGACGATCTCTATCGCAGGTTTCTTTTCCCGGAAGAATCTCGACACCCCCATGATTGTTCCGGTTGTACCCATCGAGCTCACGAAATGCGTGATCTCTCCGCCGGTCTGACGAAAGATCTCAGGCCCGGTACCCTCGTAATGTGCGAGTGGATTATCCTGGTTCGCAAATTGGTCCAGCACCACGCCTTTGCCATCGGCCACCATCTGATCTGCCAGATCCCGTGCACCTTCCATACCCTCCTCCTGGGAAACCATCACCAGTTCCGCGCCGTACGCAGCCATCGCCGCTTTACGTTCTTCACTCATATGGGAAGGCATAATCAGCACCATGCGGTACCCCTTGATAGCCGCGACCATCGCGAGGGCAATACCGGTGTTCCCGCTGGTGGCCTCTATCAGGGTATCGCCAGGAGAAATTCGTCCCGACACTTCGGCCCTCACGATCATACTCAGTGCAGGTCGGTCCTTGACCGAACCAGCCGGGTTGTTGCCTTCGAGCTTTACCAGCACGGTATTGCTGGTTTCACCCGGCAGCCTCTGAAGTCGCACCAACGGTGTTTCACCAATGCATGACTCGATGGTTGGATATTCCATCTATTCTCCCATTCACAGTACCATCGACCCTATACGCGGCCACCTAGGCGGTCCTTTCTTGGTCCTTTGTAGGTCCTTTGTAGAAAGTAATCGCATCCACAATTGCAGGAACATTGTAAACGCCTATGGACAACGATCCGACGCGACCGCCTATAATATCAGGTTCGTTTCAGACGATCACAAAACAAAGTCCCCCATCAAACTTCTGGTTCCCATACTGTTGCTTGCCACCGTCGCCGTCAGTGCGACTCTGGCAATCTGGCTGCTCACGCATTCATCAATACTGATTACAGCCATCTTTCTCACTTCGGGTATGGCTATCGGCCTCTCAACGGGCGCCCTGGTATTCAGGCGGAGTTCACCCACCCCGTCGACTGACCACCCCGCACCACGCGAACCGGCATCGACGCTAACCAGTGCCCCTGTCGTCATTTCTCATTAGGACAGCCTCAGACAAGCGATCACTGGCCTGTCCGACACCGTCGTCGCAGAGGTCAAAGCGATATTGCCTGGGAGTCAAAAACTTACCTCTACCCTCGAGCAGCTATTGTTCCTGGTTGATGAACGCCAAACCGAGGATCGGAGAGCCACCCATTCGGTTGGTACGCAAGCGTTCAGCACGCGGGAGTTATTCGACAGGCTCGCAGGACTTGCCAGCAGAATCTACAACCTGGACATCTTCATGATGTTTGAACCAGATGTCCCTGAACGGGTGATCGGCGTCGAACGGGACATCGCCTCCGCATGATTCAACCTGCTTCTGGATGAGATCGCCGTCAGGAGACAGGATCAAAAGGTCATGTCAATTCACGTCACCGTATTGCAGCCCGCCAATGCATCCCGGAACGCCACATGTCATCTCTGCCTCACGTTTGAGGGTCAGACAGATCCTGAAGAATTCAGGCTCATCGAGGCGCGATGGTCCTCTCGGGTCAGTCAGCGTTCTCTCGAAAGTGCAAACGCAGCCAGCATTACGATTGAGTCATCCCTGATCACAATACCTGTTGTCGCCGCCGAGACCGGAGCACCTCGACTCACCGGCGGCGTCGCCGTCCTGACACCCTACTCAGAGGAAGAGCGATCGCTGAGGTTGCGTCTTGACCCCTGGGGGCTTCGTATAGTTCGCAGGATGCACAGATCGTATTGATCGGCCATCGGAAACAATGGGATATCGGGCGCATCTTGAAGGACATTGATCATTCAAACGCTATCCTTTTAAGAAGTCATCATCTGTTTACCAACGTCACCATGATGGCGTAACCGATCTCTGATTCAGCGCTGTTCGAAACCTGCACCCGGCTACTGGAGCGCCAGGCACGTCCGCCTGAGACAGCCCGTTCACCGGCACAAAGCGCTCATGCAGTCTCATCGCCATAACTCGCGATGACGCTCTTCAACCATGAGATCAATGAACTTCGCACCTGGTACGATCCACACCGGAACCTTTTCGGTACCAGTCTACCTAGAACCGATACTCCCTAGTCCTTCGCTGATTCAATAACGACCCATGCAATCGCGTGGTCACGCTCGTCCGATAACGAGATATGGATTCTATCTGTTCCCAGTCTTTCCAGTGCCGCCCCCTTCAGTTCCACCCATGGCGAGCCGTCTGACCGCTTTCGAATACCGATTTGTCTGAACGACACCCCCTGGCGCATTCCGGTTCCCAGAGCCTTTGCAACAGCCTCCTTACCGGCAAATCGTCTCGCCAGATAACCGACCTGGTCTTTTGCGAGTTGGTCAAAGCGGACACGTTCGCCATCGTCCAGTAATTTGTCTACAAACCTGGTGCCAAACCTCTCTATCGACCGGGCTATGCGCTCTCGGGCAACCAGATCTACGCCAATGGAACGAATCATGCGGAGTGTGCGATCAAACTACGATACATCTGACGCGACACCAGGGGTTTGCCTCCCAACAGATCATCGATCGCGGCTCGTGTGACGTGCCTCGCCACTCGCGCCCTGTCTTCGTCATAGTCACCAGCGTCTATCCGCAACAGCGCGGACCCTGAATATCCCTCAGGTTCGCCGGTGACAACAAATCCGGTTCCTGCCTGGAACCGGTATCTCGACGACGGCAAAACCTTCTCGCCCGAGGATCCATCGGTGTCGAACGACACACCATAGCCAAGCTGTTCAAGCAGGTGGAGCTCAAATCTTCGTAGCGCCGGCTCGACGTCCCGGGAGATATTCGTTTTGTCCGCAGCCGCCAGCTGCGACAACAACTGGCCATATCCTGAAACAATGTGTGGCAACGGGTCATGGGTATGTACCAGAAGTCTGACGAGCAACTCATTCACATACATGCCAATCATCAGGCATTGGCCAGAAATCTGTATCGGTGGTGCAGGAAAGTCAGTCCTGGTGAGTGTCTTCAGCTCGCCCTTCCCCCGCCAACTCGCCAGGAACAACCGGAACGGTTGCATGTTTGCAGCGAGTCGACCACCCTTGGATCGGGCACCCCGAGCCACCACGGAAACACGCCCATGTTCACCCGTCAACAGGTCAACAATCAGACTGGTGTCCCTGTACTTACGCGAATGCAACACCCACGCGGGTCTCAACTCATCACTCATCTTTGTAGCCCAGACTGCGGAGTGCACGCTCGTCATCGGACCAGCCACTCTTTACCTTGACCCAAAGGTTCAGCATGACTTTCCGCGACAACAATGCCTCCATATCGGAGCGGGCATCAGTGCCAA
>NTKD01000049.1 GCA_002457275.1 OM182 bacterium MED-G24 | reverse complement strand
GCCCTCAAGGCTGCTTATGACCGTGCTTATGAAAAGAACAAGAGAACCTCAATCGGTATGCAGATCAGCGCGGACCAGGTTCCTGAGGCGCTCGGCAGGTTTGTGAGACTCGTCGAAGGAGAAGCCTGGGACGAAGTCGGATTTCCTGATGGGACCATGTACAGCACGGTTCACGACATACGGTGCTACTACGAAGAACTGGCCTGTGAACTTGCAGACGGCCCCATTACTCCATGGGCCACTGAGGAGTGGTTTTACGATCGCTCCGAGGCGGGTCAGCTCATTTTGAAAGCGCGTCAGGTGATGAAGGACAAAGAAGTGGAGCAATCGGTGTGGTTTGGGCTGGCGCCTGCGGGTCGTTGACTAGAACACCGCAGTTCCAATTGCCGTGGATTCCTTCACCTTCGGTTCGGAACGACCGAAGGTCGTCCTGACGAACGAAGCGAGGTAAGGATCTCCGGGTATCAGCCTCTGCGATCGGGAGAAGCCTTCGCCGCTCGGCTCGGTGTGAGGTACTTACCCCACCTTCTCAAGCGGAGGCATATTCAACGCCTCCCGGTAGTTGCGATGAAAATGGTGCAACGCCGGCTCATTGCGGCCAAAAACGATCTCTTTCAACATCCCAGACTCCGCCGCCCGCTGCTGCATCTCACCCATCGCATAGTCCTCCCGCTCGACGGTGCTGGAGAACACCTCCATCGACGTTTCCACACCGCCAATCAGCCCTTGTCGGCCTTCAACATCATAGACATCTTCGACTTCCAGTCCTGCCGCCTTTTCGGCTTCCGCCGCTGCGATAACCTCGTCGGTGCGGTAAAAACTGATCTTCGTGATCGACCGTCCTGGATTGTTCAGGTCGGGGTAGATACGGACCAGCGTCGCGGTTCCCGGATCCACGATATACTGGATATTTGGGAACAAGTGGTAGAGCACAAACGTGCCATAGTGAATGCGCCAGTCTTCTTCTGGCATCTCACGTAATACCTGAAGGCCCACGTTCGCTGTGACAAAACGATGGTGCCGGCCGAATTCCTCAAAATGCAGATTGTTGCCGACAAAAATGCGACCCAGTGTGTCTTTGTGCAGCTTGCCGAAGTGATAGGTTTCACCAAACGTATCGTTGGCGAATTTCCAGTTGAGGTTCATCTCGATGATCTTCTCACCCACGAACCTGTGTTTGGTGACATCCTGTAACGTCAATTCCGCCGCCAGTTTCTCACCCATCAGTTCATCGATATCCAGCTTGCCGTCAACGTTGGGATGAACCCACAACATTCCATTCCATTCCACGGCAGGTAACTCAACCAGGCCATGGCAGGATTTGTCGATTTCTCCGAAATGCGCTTCGTCGGGAATATTGAGCAGGTTTCCCGTGTTGGCATAACTCCAAGAATGAAACGGGCACATGAACACATTCTTTTTGCCCCTGGGCTCATTTGCGACCTTCACCGACCGATGTCGACAGGCATTCACGAACGCGTGGAACTGACCGGATTTGTCTCGCGTCGCCAGGATTGGGATACCAAAATCGTCCAGCGTGAGATAACTGCCAGGCTCCTGCAGGTCTCCCGACAGCCCGATCAGTTGAGGGTGACTCCTGAAGAAAGCATCGCGCTCTTTTTGCGCCATGTCAGGGCAGAAATAGTCTCTAGTGGGCATCCGGAACTGGACACCAGCGTCGACGTTTCGACCTTCATCCAACTGGTCCATGAGTTCTTTGAGAATCTCAACCTGTAGCGCGTGTTCCATAATTCGACCTGACTCACTAAAACTCTGAATGTTCAATTGGCATTGGGGGAAAAACAGCGCTGAATTGTACTACCTCAATCAATATTTGGCTCGGTGAAATCGGACAAAAGTACCGTCCACTGGCCCAGGCTGCAGATCCCAATTCTGGGTGAATTGGAGCGATCTGCAGTTGCAGACACTCCCCCATGCAATGTAGCTTCGCTGTTCCACGCAGCGCCCCTTTCTATAGCCCAAGAAGCCCAAGAAAAAGGCTGCGGCCCAGGAGAGGGCCTTCCTGCGCCCGCTTACACAAACAGGTAACCCTCTATGCAGGATTTTGAAGGTAAAACCGCCTTTATCACCGGTGGCAGTACCGGTATCGGATTTGGCATGGCGACGGTTTTCGCCCGTGCCGGTATGAACGTCGTGATCACGGACATTCGTGACGAGGAGCTTGCAAAAGCCGAAGGCGAGCTCAAGTCCATCACCGACAATGTGCTCACGCTGAACGTCAACTCTGCTGACGTGAGTGCCGTGGAAAAGGCAGCGGCGGACGTTGCCGACCGGTTCGGGCCTTTGCACGTACTCTGCAACAACGCTGGCGTACCCGGTGGCGCGAAAGTGCTGGAAACACCCAATGAGCGCTGGCGCAACGTGCATGAGGTCAACTTCTGGGGTCCCCTGAACGGTATCAAGACCTTCCTGCCTAGGATGCTCGAACACGGCGAGGACGCACACATTGTGAATACGTCATCATTCAGTGGTATCCACGGTCACGGCAATCAGTCCTGCTACGGGACCAGCAAGTTTGCCGTGGTGGGACTCTCCGAATTTCTGCGCAACGATCTCGCCGGAACCAACGTGGGCGTCTCCGTACTGTGCCCCCATGTGGTCGATACACCGATCATCGCCGGTCTGAAATCTCGCGTGAATGACGACCTCAGGAAAATCATTGACGATATGGCTGTGGACCCTGAAACCGTCGGGGCCCAGGTCATGTCCGCGATGCGGAACGGTGAGCTCTATATCTTCTGTGACGGCACCCATACGCGTGAGATGCTTGAGACCCGCTGTGCGGATATGATCACAGCCATGGACCGACAGTTCCCCAAACCCTAGGTCCACGGGACCCCAGGTCCGTTGACGATTCAGGAGTTCAAATCATGAGTGAAGCACAAGCAACCGAAGCCGACGGCTGGACCAGACTCCCTGACATGCCGGTGGGCAAATGGGAACCCGGCACCATTGCCATCGACGACAAGTTTTATGTCTTTGGTGGTTACGAGGACAATATCGCCTCCAGCAAACGGACTCACATCTTTGACCCGGCGGATGGCTCCTGGATACAGATGCAGGATCTGCCCAGTGCGCTCTCTCATGTGAACCTTGTCCCGGATGCGGGTGGCATCTGGTTCGCAGGCGGTATGAAAGACAAGCGACAACCGGCCAAAGACTTCATTATTGATGAGGTCTGGCGCTATTCCATGGAACAGGACCGCTATATCGCTGCACCGCTGTTGCCGGGCCGAAGAGCGGGTGGCGGACTCGCGCTTATCGGTGATCATCTGCATTACGTCAGCGGGTTGATGGAAGACCGGGACAGTGACGCCAGTGAACACTGGGTGCTCGATCTCAAGACCTGGGAACAGGAAGGTGCAGAGGGCAAAGGCTGGCGTCAAGTCGCGCCGTTTCCATTGCCTCGAAACCAGTTTTCCACCGCCGTTCTGAACGACGAGATCTACTGTATTGGCGGTCAGTTCAATCACGACAGCCAACAGCTGGATCAAACGGACGTCGATATCTACGATCCCGTCAGCGACAGCTGGCGAAAGGGCCCGCCGTTACATTACGGTCACTCACATTCAGAAGGCGCCACGTTCGTCTATCGCGATACCATCTTCATGGTCGGCGGACACGCCACACCGGAAGGCGGCAAAAAAGGATTCAGTGGCGAAGTCCTCGCAATGCCAGCTGGTGGCGAATGGCAGGTGGTGTGTCAGCTGCCAAAACCCACATCATCGCCAGCGGCTACGATCATCAATGACAACCTGTATTTTGCCGGTGGCTGGAACGGCGGCATGGACGAGAACAAGATCTGGCTGATGTCCAAAGAGTTCTACGTGCGGGAAGGCATTACCAGCGAGTTGGCTGCATGATCAAAGGCCATCAATTGTGATGACACAAACAAAGCTTCAGGTGACAGGTGATACAGAATGAACCAGGTTGCACCGTTTCACCCCAGCCGGGTCTTTGCTCAACCCGACATGACCTTACCACGCGTGATGGTTTCACCAGCACGCTACATTCAGGGACCCGGCGTCCTTGCAAAAACCGGCAGTTATGTCGCCCTCATGGACGCCAAATGTTATGGCATCCTCGCTTCGACACGCAGCCAGCAGGGCGAAACGTCCCAGGTTATCGACAGCCTGAAGTCGTCCGGTTACGAGACAGTCACCGCCACGTTTGGTGGTGAGTGCTCGCTCGAGGAAATCGATCAACAGGTTGCAAACCTGTCGAGCCAGGGGGTTGATGCCCTCGTTGCGGTTGGTGGTGGCAAGTGTGTCGATGCCGGTAAGTGCATTGCCCAGCGTCTGGGCGTCCCCATTGTAGTGATTCCCTCGCTCGCGTCGAACGATGCACCCACATCGGCCGTTGCGGTGCTGTACTCCACCGAAGGCGTATTTACCGGCGCAGAGTTCTTCCCGCAGAATCCGGCACTGGTGATCGTCGATACTGAGATCATTGCGGATTCTTCACCCCGATACCTCGCAGCAGGGATCGGTGACGCCATGGCGACCTGGTATGAAGCCCGTGTCTGCATCAACAATCCCAATGGACGTTCCACCGTCGGAGCGAGACCAACACTCGCGGCGACCGCCATTTCCGAAATCTGCGCACGGACCCTGATGTCAGAAGGTGCAGAGGCGCTTGATGCTGTCCGCAAAAGCGAGATTACACCCGCCCTCGAGAACGTGGTGGAAGCCAATACACTATTGAGCGGTATTGGTTTCGAGAGCGGCGGGCTCGCTATCGCACATGCGGTCGCCAACAATCTCACCATGATACCGCGCGTACACGACAATTATCTCCATGGTGAAATGGTTGCCCTGGGCACGATGATCCAGCTCGCGATGGAAGACCAGAAAGAGGCGGACGAGGTGGGACGCTTCTTTGCAGAGGTCGGGTTACCGATGTGTCTGTCCCAGGTCTCCTTGGCCGCCGATGATGCTGAGATTGATCCATTGCTGGATCAGGTGCTGCGCAATCCGTCAGTTCTCAACATGCCTTTTGAGGTGACCCGTGAGGGACTCACAAAGGCCTTTTCCGATATGGACGAGCTCGGCAACGCCATCGTCAGCGAACTGGGCGACGCCCCCTATCAGGCACTGCACCAGTCTTAGATCACGACAACCAACATTCACTCAAGCAATATGAGGACTTCATGAAAATCACCGACGTCACAGTGACACTGTGGGAGTGGAAGGACATTCCGCCGATCCAATACACCCGCGCCGCGACGGCAACAGGAACCCGCACCGTTCAAATGGGATTGCTGAAGATTCACACCGACGAGGGTATTGAGGGAATCTCCTTCCTCGGCTCCTCCTTCGGCTCGGCCGCTCAGGATGGGCCCTTTGTTGTGAAATCCGTGAAGCCAACGCTGGTAGGCCAGGATCCGTTTGATCGTGAACGCATCTGGCAATCCAACATGCAGCGACTGCGATACAAGCTCAACATCGTTTGTGCTGTTGACGTCGCTCTGTGGGATCTGGCTGGAAAAGCGGCCAACCTGCCGGTGCACAAACTGCTGGGCTCATTCAGGGACAAGGTACCCGCGTATGCCAGCTCTGCGGTATTGCCAACGCCTGAAGACTACGCCGAGGAAGCCGTGAAGTATCGGGACAACGGCTGGGCCGCCTACAAGATTCACCCGCCCGGAATCGCGGAAGAAGACATCAAGATCTGTGAAGCAGTGCGCAAAGCTGTTGGTGATGACTATCGCATCATGCTGGATTCAACATGGGCCTATGACTACCCGGACGCGGTTCGTGTCGGTTATGCCGTTCAGGAGATGGGCTTCTACTGGTACGAGGATCCGCTGGCGGATGACGACATCTATGCCTACAAAAAGCTGAAGAATGTCCTGCACATTCCGATCATGGCGACGGAACTGCCGGTTGCCGGACCCAAGTCCTACGCACCCTGGATAATGGAACAGGCCACCGACTATCTGCGTGGTGACGTCTGGCTGAAGGGTGGTATCACATCCTGTATGAAAACAGCCCACGTGGCAGAAACGTTCCAGATGAACTACGAGGTTCACCACGGTAGTAATTCGGTGAACAACATCGCCAATCTGCACATGATCATGGCCATGAAGAACTGTCAGTTCCTGGAAGTACTACTGCCGGACGATCTTCAGAAGCACGGCGTATTAAATGAGATTGAGCTGGACGAAGACGGTTGCGCCCACGCTTACAATGGCCCAGGCTTGGGGATTCAGCTGGACTACGATCTGATCGAGCGCAATAAGGTGGCTGATCTGTCGTAGGACCATACCCCGCAGGTACTGACAACACGAGATCCTTACCTCGCTTCGCTTGTCAGGATGACGGATTCACGTCATTCCGAGGAGCGTAGCGACGTGGGGATCTCAATCTGACAATTTCCTGCGAGCCATGAAACCCGCAGGTGCTGATAACCCGAGATCCTCGCCTCGCTACGCTCGTCAGGATGACAGTATTTGGACATCACATCGTCAGGATGACGCACCCCAAAGCTCACGATGGACTTTATCCGGGTCCTGCTCAACCACACTTTCCTGATCGAGCAACATCACCGCACGCCCCTTTGTATCGTAGGCTTGCCATTGAGGCAGACCCGCACCATTGGGATCGCCAGTATGCGCAAAATGGGTCAGCGTCGCCGACCAGTGCCTCGCCAGATCACGTACGCCAGGTGCATCCGGATCATGCATCGTCATCACGCAGCAATCGTCATCGGCAAATGTATTGAACGTGAAAGCCATCTCACAGGCATGTGCCGTCTGCATCAACTTTCCACGGAATAACGCGGTCGCATTAAGATCAAACCGATACAGCCAACAACCGGATTCACTCGCGATCTCCGACACCTCCACCGCGGTCTTTCGAAAATGATCGGACGAGATGATTTCCATCCATTGTTTCGGCGTATGGTCCGGATAGGCTGATTTGATACCCGCTACATACTCCGTTGCATCTCTGTTACCAATGACGCCTCTCGCGGAACCGGCCAGCGACTGCTCATACCGTCCCATATCTTCATCGGGTGAGTCAGGTGGCGTGAACAACGTACCCTCTGTGCGGTTTGTCCCGATAATCATCGGCACACCGAATGCACCTTTCTCTTTGAGCGCCTCCATGAATGGCAGGGTAATCACCTCACCATCAACCTCGTATCCAGCGGGCAGACCCGCATCCTGCAATGCAAACGCCGGCAACCTGCGTAACGTGGCAAGCAGGTCCGACGGTTCAACTCCCAGTTGTTCCGCCATCTTCGCCGTCTTGTCTCCCACAGATACTTCCGCCGCAGCAGGACTGTTCGCGATCGCCTTGTGATAAAGGCCGTCTGCGGTAGGAGTTCCGGAAAGCGCCAATATCGCTTTGGCACCTGCTGACTCACCAAACACAGTGACGTTATGCGGATCGCCACCAAAGTCAGCAATGTTGTCACGCACCCATTCCAGTGCCAGCACGATGTCGCGAATCCCATTGGATGCAGACCCCTTGAACTCATAACCCAACGGTTCGAGATTCAGGAATCCGAACGGACCGAGGCGGTAGTTGATGGTGACAACAACCACGTCGCCCTCACGCGCCAGCACGCGTCCGTCGTACTCGTTTGCGCTACCGCCGGTGAGACCACCGCCATGGATCCAGACCATCACAGGTCTACCGGTACTGTCCGCCGCAGGCGTGTGAACATTCAGAAAAAGGCAATCCTCGTCGCGATCCCCCGGCGTGTCCTGGTCCATCGTGCCAAGCTTTTTTGTCTGTATCGCACGATTCGGCCATTGGGTCGCGTCATAGACCCCAGACCATGCCCCCGATGCAATCGGGGGCATGAAGCGCAGGTCACCCACCGGTGGTTCGCCGAAACGAATCCCCAGGTAGGCGGTACCACCATCCACCGGCAGACCTTCAATCTTCCCAAGCCTCGTTTCAGTCGCCACGCGACTCCCTTCAGTCTGTAACTCAATTGTCCGGACCATACGCTTGATGCCTTCCTCGTCACAACCTTTACAGGCACAATCCCACCCAGAACGACACTCACCCAGAATATGAGGGAGATCAGAATGAGAATCGGTGTATCACTGCCAGTCCGGGAAATGCCCAATGACCTCGGCGCGATCAAAGCCTTCGCACAGGCTGCGGAGGATCTTGGGCTCACTCACCTGCGGGTACCGGAACAGGTGATTCGTCCCGGTGGCCATCTGCACGAAGCCTACATGATCCTTGCCTACATCGCTGCAGTCACAGAAAAGATCGAATTGGTCCCCTCTGTGATCATGTTACCGCTGCGACAGACAGCATTGGTCGCAAAACAGGCGGCTGAACTCGACATCATGACCGGAGGTCGCACGCGACTCGGCGTTGGTGTTGGTGGCAACCCTCAGGAATACCAGGCCATGGGTATCGACTTCCATACTCGCGGGCGCCGATGCTCGGAACAGATGGGGCTTTTGAAACACCTATGGTCTGAAGAGGCGGTCATCTTCAATGGCGAGTTCGACCAGATTGATGGTGTTGGCATTAACCCATTACCTATCCAAAGACCTATTCCCATGTGGATCGGATCAGGGTCCATGCCACCTCCACCGATCATCAAACGCATCGCACAGCATGCGGACGGTTGGTTTGTGATGGCTTCGCCCGAGGAATACCCGGAGGTCGTCAGCCGTATTGGCGCCGCCTGCGAGAAAATCGGTCGTGACCCCGGAGAAATTGGAACCGAAGCCGGTGTTGTTGTCGTCGGCGCCCGTGAAGCAGAGTGGCGAGATCGCGTTAAAAACTGGCACGACACAGGCCTGACCCACCTTTGTCTGCGCACGCTGGGTGGTGGGCTGTCAGTCGATCAGCATATCGACAAGCTACGCTGCGCCGTTGTGGATTTGCCCGTTGAAAACGAGTCTATTCTCTAAGAAACAAGCTCGCGGTCAGACACACCTGCGCACATACGCTATCGACAGAGTCGGACGTGCTGCACGAGATCGATGAACCAGGGTGTATAGGTCTCTGTACAGGCCTGCGGTGAGGATGTGAGCTGTTCGCAGAGATCACTCAGGTTGATATACCGACTATCGGCAACCTCGGACGGATCAAGTTTCACCTCACCACGGACTTCACCACGGTAACATTGCGTGAACTCACAGTTCCTGAGGTTCTGATCGGGCAGGACCAACTGATGCGTGGTTGGCTCGCCCAACGGTAGAAGCTCCTCGCAAGCCAGCCCAAGCTCCTCCTGGATGCCACGTAGAGCACCAGCGAGATACGTCTCACCAGGCTGCATGTGTTCCGCAACGCTCAGATCCCATTTGAGTGGACAAACATCTTTCGACGCAGCGCGTTGCTGAATCAAGAGTTCACCCGCAGCATTAAACAGAAAGACATTGACCGCCCGATGCCACGCGCCCGTGCGATGCACCTCGTCGCGCGGTAAAGTACCCAGTCGTTGACCATCCGCCGTGTAGGTATCAAATAGCTCAGTCACGGTCCAGACGGTTGCTCAATCGAGCGACCCAGCTTTTCTGAGAGGGCACGAATATGGTCAATACGAGTGCCGCAACAACCGCCCAGAATCTGCGCGCCACCTTCACGAAACACCATCAGGTGCTCCGCAAAGACTTCAGGTTCCTCGGCATGCTCATAGAGCGATTCCGGATAGACCATCATCGGACCCGACCAGGTCTTACGGACCATATCGATGCCCGCACCGACCGCCGCCATACGACTGTGCATGATCCCCATCACCTGGGGATTGAATGATTGCATCGCTTCTACAACAGGTCCGAACGGTTCCGGACCGTAGTCTTGATGGTTGTCGTCCAGTTTCTCCGGTGGTTCCTCTAGATGCATATGCCATGCTGCCGCACTGCCGTCCGGGAATAGTGAACAGCTCATGCCAATCCACACTGGTAACCCCACCGTTGATGCCGCTTCAGCCAACCGGCTGGCATTACGCACATCAGCCATCATCTCAAGCACAATCAGATCGGCACCGGCTTCCGCCAGCGCTTCTGCCTGCTCACGATAGTTGGCAGATTCCTGATCCGGTGAAGGGGCATAGGTTTCGTCGGTACTGAAAGTCCCCGGTATCCAGGCCATGGTGTTCGACATCGAACCCGCCACCGCAATTGGGCGATCAGGATTGACTTCATCAATGGCCTCACGTACCAGTTCGACAGCACGTTTTGTAATCGAGGAGGCATCGTCACCTTTACCGACCGAATCCAGCACGTGTCGGCAATTGGCAAACGTGTTGGCGGTGGCAATGTCAGAACCCGCTCTCAGGTATTCCGCATGAACGCGACACACAACAGCCGGATGCGTTTCGGTTGCAAGACCACACCAGGCAGCGCTGTCCATCCTACCGCCAAACCGCTCTACCTCGGCACCGACGGCACCATCCATCAGGAGGGTCTCGCCAATCGCCAGTTTTTCATCGAGTATCATACGCCCAACCACTATCGTTAGTATTCGAGCTTAACACCCGTGAAATCGAACTGCGGCACCTTATCACTCTCTGCCGCGACAATATCCTGCATGCCTTCCCACTCTTCCCACATGTGCGTCAGCGCGTGGCGAGACCGGTCATATGGGTCGTTGCCTTCTTCATACTCAAGCCACTCACCCTGTTGTCCACGATCCGGATGATCGGTGACACCAGTTACCACCACATTGGGCTGACGCTTCTTGTTGCGAATCCGGTAAATCATGTTCTTGCGCGACTCGGTCCCATTCTCGTTGCGCGTACCCGTGTGTGGCATCTGGTAGATGGTGATACAAGCATCGCCCGGTTCCATCAAGATCTGCTTGGGTCGCGCCCAGGGACGGCCATCTGGCGTTTTCTCTGGAGATTCCGGGTCCATTTCGATCATCTTCTGCTGAACGCCGTCTGGTAGCAGATTGAACCCTGCGCGATTAGGCGAGTTGATATTGAAGCGAGGCCAGCCCGGTCCTTCCGGTCCGACAATACCGCCCTGCTCATCCTGCCAACGATAATACTGCTCGAGCACATTGTGACCACCCGGCACCACCGCGGTCTGGCCACAACCTTCAACCCGCTGATCGTTCAGCGGCACAATCGCAAAAGCCGTACAGCTTCCTACCGACAGGGTCAATTCGGGATCCTGGAACAGCGGCACCATGTTGCTGCCAATGACATCGGCACTGCGCCCGATATCGCCCTTAGGTCCACGCGCAATCATCTGTCGATACACTTCGTCTTCGGTACCCTGCATCTCTTCCTGGGGTGCACCCAGGCTGAATAGTCCTTCAGCATGCAGACCGTACCCGTAATACGGAACCTCGTGATCCTTGTAGCCATATCCATGGTAGTGACCGTTGGCTTCACTTTTCTTGATAATTCCCACCTGGCATAACGAAGGTGGATCAAACTCGCCCATCATCTCGTTGAGGATCGGCGTGACGTAAGAATGATTCACCAAACCGGTGATCTCATCCGCGCCCATCAGGTTTTCGCCTTTCTCGGCATTTTTGATGCGCTGTTGCGCTTTCTCAACAATCTCATCCGGTATCACCCCTTTCAGAATGATGTAGCCGCGATGGAAAAATTCTCGTCTTTGTTCGTCAGTTACGTGCATACAGCCTCCATATCTACCCGGAATTGTAGCCCAGATATCGATTTGGGTCGCAGACGAGAGAAAAGTGGATGCCTTGTATATTATATTATAATATTCATACATTAACTTATTAATACAGTGACTGACTTTGGAGATCCACCTATCTGAAAAGGATGGCGTGCCCTTCTACCTGCAGATCGTTCGGCAGGTGAAGTACCAGGTGGCCTCGGGCCGACTGACGGCAGGCGAGGAGATCCCCGCGATCCGCAACCTGGCTGAGCGCCTGACTATCAACCCAAACACGGTCGCCCGTGCCTATCGGGAGTTGGAACAGGAAGGGGTCGTCGTCAAAAAGCGCACCGCCGGCACGTATATCGGGGACCGTCCCTCGCCCCTCGCGAAGGAGGAGCAGCTGCGCATCCTGACCGAACGCGTGGATGCACTGCTCGCGGAGGCGGGCCAGATGCAGGTGAGCCAGCAGGAACTGATCGCATTGATCAAAACCCAGGCGAAAGCACTGGACCCGGAATAGTGGAGTCGAGACATGACTAACGTTATTGAAGTTGAAGACCTGATGCGATCTTTCGGTCGCAAAGACGTCCTGAAGGGAATTAGTCTGACCATCAAACCCGGTATTGTCTATGGCCTCGTAGGTGAGAATGGTGTGGGTAAAACCACCCTGATTCAACACTTGCTGGGACTACTTAAAACCCAGCGCGGCAGTGTCCGGGTCTTCGGTGACTCATCCCGTGGGTGTCCTGGGACGCATCGGTTACCTGTCTGAAAACCGCGACCTGCCTGGATTCATAAAGATCAATGAGTTCATGACCTACAACGCGGCCTTCTATCCTCATTGGGACCACCAGTTTGCGGGCGAACTCGCCGCTACGTTCGATCTGAACAGCACCGATACCCTAGTATCACTGTCACAAGGGCAACGTGCCCGTGTTTGATTGCTGGCCACACTAGCACATCGCCCGGCGCGCCTGCTCCTTGATGAACTTTCCACCGGACTCGACCCGATCGTCCGCCGCGATGTTCTCGCCGCAGTGATCCGAACCGTTGCCGATGAAGGTCGTACCGTGCTGTTCAGCTCACACCTGCTGGATGAAGTGGAACTCGTCGCAGACCGCGTCGGAATACTGGCAAATGGCAAGATTGCCCTGGATGGCGAACTGGCCGCCATCAAGGAAGAACACTTCAAACTCATCATTCGATTTCCGGACCCCGTCACCCAATGTCCGCCCATCAACGGTTCATTGACCACATCCGGACAAGGCAGGGAGTGGACGGTTTTCTGGCAGGGCAAGGCGGACGACATTCTCCCCTCAGTGAAGTCGGTTGGTTCGGAACTCGTCGAACAACACACGCCCAGCCTGGATAACATCTTTGTCGCGCGAACCAGACCCAATCCGACATTGAACGAGCGTCACCCGTGCGAGGAGCCGGTCACATGACCCTGCCATCAACCGTCGCCTCAACGTCACCACCCACCACATCATGGTCTTATGGCTATGGGGTATTGCTCCTGATGCTGGACAGTCGTCTTCGCTTTCTGGCACAGATGGCCGCGACCTACGCCGGTAGGTAGCCTGTGTTCAGCGCCGTAGAATGCTATAAGCCGCAGATCCTTCACTGCCTTCCGGATGACAGAGGCCGGGATGACGGCGTCAGCACCCCTGGGGTACCATTGCGCCTGGTCAGGACCTGGGTACTTTGTGAACAAGGCACACAAAATCACCGTATTGATTGGCTGGCTGATGTGCTGGTCGGCATACGGCGAGTCGGGCATTGAGTATCAACATGCCTACGGCTTTCTCGCTGAACCACGTTATGGCGAGGATTTCCGGCATTTCGACTTCGTTAATCCGACCGCGCCCAAGGGGGGCCGCATCCGCGTCCCGCAGATGGGGAACTGGGACAGCTTCAATCCAGTGTCTGAAAAAGGTCGACTCGGCGCAGGCCTGGGTTTCTGGTCCCGGGACACCAATCTGCTGTGGGATTCCCTGCTGGTCCCGGCGCTGGACGAACCGGCTACACACTACGGCCTGCTTGCGGAAGGCATTGCGGTTGCGGAAGACCAATCCTGGGTCGCCTTCAAACTTCGAGAAGGCGCGTACTGGCATGACGGCAAGCCGATTACGGTCGAGGATGTGCTGTTTAGTTATGAATCGTATCTAGAATACGGCTCACCCGCGGTCAAAACTTCGTTCGGTCCATTTTCGATTGAGAAGATCAACAATCGGGAGATCCGCTTTCTGGTTCCGCCGGAGCACCGGGACAACCCCACCATTCCCATCCAGTTGGGTGGCATTCTGGTCATGCCCAAACACTACTGGAAAGACAAGGATATTTCGAAAACAACCGTCGATCCCCCGCTCGGTTCCGGCCCCTATCGCATCAGCGAATTCTCTGTGGGTCGCTGGCTCGAGTTCGAACGGGTTGAGAACTACTGGGCACGAGATCTGCCCGTGTCCATCGGCCGGTACAACTTTGACCGCATCAAATACGACTACTTCCGTGATGACCAGGTCCAGACAGAAGCCCTGAAAGGCAACGTTGTAGATGTTCACGTCGAGAACGTCCCACGCACCTGGTTCGAGGCCTACGACATGCCAGCCGTGGATGAGGGCTACGTCAAGAAGGTGGAGTACAAGCTTGGTAAACCCGCAGGCCTGTGGTGGCCTATTTTCTGGAACCTGGACCAGCGCCGTTTCCAGGATGTTCGGGTTCGGAAAGCCATCTGGCTGCTCTCTGACATGGAATGGGGCAATCAACGCTCGTATGGTTTCTGGGGCATCGCTCAAAGCTTCTTTCACGATTCAGAGTTCGCCGCGCTCGGGATGCCCAGCGAGGACGAGCTCAAGCTCCTTGAGCCACTAAGCGGCCAAATCCCGGACACTGTCTTTACCGAACCCTTCAAACTGCAACCCAATCGCGGGGGTGGCTGGGCACGGGAGAACATCCTCGAAGCAGATCGCCTGTTGAAGGAAGCTGGCTGGATTGTTGTTGATGGTCAGCGTGTGCACGAAGAGACCGGCGAGCCATTCCACATCCGGTTCATCGCGGTTTCTCCTGCCCTCGGGGGCTCATTCATTCCGCTCACGCGCCTCCTGAAACGTCTTGGTATAACGAGCAGCATCAAGTCCCCCGAGATCTCCAACTGGCTGTACCGGAATCAATCCGGGGATTTTGACGCCAGCTCCATCTGGTTCCTGCCAGACAACACCCCGACACTCATGATCAGAAACTCGTTTCACAGCTCAGAGGCCGGCAAGGCCTATGGGTCCAACTGGTCCAATCTTCGGGACCCGGCAGTCGATACGCTGGTGGATGCGATCGGCACCGCCACCACTTGGGAAGACTATGTCACCGCGATTCGCGCGTTCGATCGCGTCATGCTACACAATTACTACTGGATTCCGTCCATGGCGAAGACGATCGAAGCCGTCGCGTACTGGGATAACTTTGGCGTTCCGGAATATGATCGTCTGCTTCGCCTCGCACATGTGGACACCTGGTGGTGGGATGACGACAAGTCGAAAGCCGTCCGGCGCTTCACAGGGGATTCCAACTAATGGGCGCCTATATCGCCAAGCGTCTTCTCCTGATCCTGCCGACCCTGTTCGGCATCATGCTGATCAATTTCATCATCATTCAGTTTGCGCCCGGCGGGCCGATTGAACAGGCACTGGCGCAGGCGACGGGCATGGGCGGGTTCTCCACCACCGCGACCGTAAGCTCCGCACAATCCATGGGGCCCGCCAACGACAGTGGCGGTTATTCCGGTGCATCGGGACTCGACCCTGAGGTTGTCGAGGAACTGAAGAAGCAGTTTGGCTTCGACAAGCCTGCACACGTCCGCTTTTTCCTCATGATGAAGAACTACCTGATGCTCGACTTCGGAACGAGCTACTTCCAGGACCGGGAGGTTGTTGATCTGGTACTGGAGCGACTTCCTGTTTCCATGTCCCTGGGGCTCTGGTCGCTGTTTCTTATCTACATGATTTCGATTCCACTGGGTGTGGCCAAAGCGGTTCGTGACGGCCAGCAGTTTGATATCTGGACCAGTGTGCTCGTATTCACCGCCTACGCTATCCCCGGCTTTCTGTTCGCCATCATGTTGATCGTGTTCTTTGCGGGTGGCTCCTACCTGGACTGGTTCCCGCTACGCGGTCTAGTCTCGGAGGAGTTCGACAACCTCTCCTTCTTTGCCCAGGTGAAGGACTATCTCTGGCACCTCGCATTACCACTCACTGCACTGACCATTGGCGGGTTTGCAACGCTGACCATGCTCACCAAAAACAGTTTCCTGGAAGAACTGAACAAGCAGTTCGTGTTGAGTGCGCGCGCCAAAGGACTCTCCGAGAGCCGCGTGTTGTATGGCCACGTGTTCCGCAACGCCATGTTGATTGTGATTGCTGGTTTTCCATCGGCGTTCGTCGGCATCCTGTTTACCGGTGCCCTGCTGATCGAAGTCATCTTCTCCCTCGATGGCATCGGGCTGCTCGGTTACGAAGCTGTGATCAAGCGAGACTACCCGATTCTGTTCGGTACCATGTTCAGCTTTACGCTGATTGGCTTGTTCATGCAGCTGATTGGTGACATTACCTACACATTGGTCGATCCTCGCATCGACTTTGAAACGAGGGGACAGTAATGGCGTTATCCCCTATCAACCAGCGACGGCTGGTCAACTTCAAAGCCAACAAACGTGGCTACTACTCCTGTTACATCTTCGCGGTGTTGTTTACGATTTCGTTGTTTGCCGAGTTCATCGCCAACGAAAAGCCCATCATCATGTCTCTGGATGGCGAGCTCTACCTTCCGGTGTGGTTCACCTATACCGAAGAGGAACTGGGCGGCGTCCTGAAAACCGAAGCCTATTATCTCGACCCATTTATTGGTGAACAGATTGAACAACGAGGGTGGGCCATCTGGCCGCCAATTCGTTTCAGCTACAACACCATAGATTGGGACCTGGAGCCACCTTATCCCCATCCCCCGGATGAGGAACACCTGCTCGGTACGGACGGTGGCAGCACAGACGTCCTGGCAAAACTGATCTATGCGTTTCGACTATCGGTGATCTTTGGTGTCTCGCTGACCATCATTTCATCAGCTATCGGGATCATGGTTGGAGCGATGCAGGGATACTTTGGTGGTCGCGTTGATCTGATCGGGCAACGGGTCGTCGAGGTCTGGACCGGATTGCCGGTCCTGTTCCTGCTCATCATCCTGGCCAGTGTCGTCGAGCCCAACTTCTTCTGGTTGCTCGGGATCCTGGCAGCCTTCAGCTGGATGGCGTTGGTCGCGGTTGTACGCGCGGAATTTCTGCGCGCGCGCAATTTCGAGTTTGTTCGGGCTGCCCGAAGCCTCGGCGTCAGCGATCGCGTGATCATGGTCAGGCACGTATTGCCCAACGCCATGGTGGCCACACTGACCTATCTTCCCTTTATTCTGAACGCGTCGATCACCACCCTCACATCCCTCGACTTCCTCGGCTTTGGGTTGCCGCTGGACGCCCCTTCTTTTGGCCGTCTGCTGTCTGCCGCGAAATCGAACCTGCATGCGCCCTGGATCGGTATCTCAACATTCCTGACGCTCGCCACAATGTTGATCCTGCTAATCTTTATCGGCGAGGCGGTACGGGATGCGCTTGATCCGCGCAAGGCGATTGCATCGAGCGAACCCGAAACGACTCGCACGGATACAAGCCTGCCGACGCCCGCGTGAGATTGGGGTCAGAGTAAAAACGCCCTCAATAGGACCATAAATCTCGTACACCCATGGGCAGTTTTTACTCTGACCCCGAGGTTCGGCACCTGAGGCCAGGACCAGCCTCAGCGATCTTGCTATTGATCTCCGCAACTATCGCCTCCGCCTGGCTG
>NTKD01000048.1 GCA_002457275.1 OM182 bacterium MED-G24 | reverse complement strand
TCAAGCTACCGGACAATCCTATTTAAGAGGCCGACTTCAGACGGGTTCTGTACCAGGACAACGTCCCATTGTGGGCGAACCCACAGACCCATCAACCTCTCGCCGAACACATCGCCCAGATCGTGAAGTCAGACACTTTCGAAGAGGAGATGCGTGATCGTGATGCGGACACCGTCCAGGCTGACCCGGCACGATGGGACGTTTGACGACTTCGCGTTCATCCGCGTCCACTCGCATTATCGCGATGCGTTTCTCGGAATCCACAAGGCGACCGGGAACATGGTGAGCATCGTTGAGATTCCGCCGCCGCTTGCGGCACCTGCGCAACCCGCGCCCGAGCCCGAGCCCGATGCGACTTAACTGTGCAATAGGTTACCGCTGTGTCTAGCCGATCGTGTCCAGCAGACGATTCAATACATCCGTGTCATTGCGCGCCATGGCCCTAGAGAGCAACGCCTTCATGAAGGCATTTCGGGTTCGATGGTAATCCCCATGCTGCAGGTTCATCCATGGTAACGCCTCATCCACTAAGAGCCGATATGCCTCGTTCTCACGCCCCCGACGCTCAAGATAGAACGCAAGGCGCATCCACGCTTCGATGTAGACCGGCGTTAAACGAGCCCCTTCACGGTAAAGCGCTTCGGGTGTGATATTCACTTCGGGAAACTGCTGATACTCCGGATTCGCTTCCAAGAAGTCTGCAAAATACTCCCGAACCCGATCGTGCCACTGGTTCAGTTCGAGTCCCGCCTTGTATTCAAACGACGTGGCAAGTCCCAGTGAATAACGCTGATCCGCCGGAAATCGGTCAATGCTCTGCCGATATAGGGTCGCCATCGCAATTCTGTTAGCACTCTTGTTTGATCGCAGCGTTGACAGCACCACTATCGTCTCGTAGTAGCGTACCGGATCCTGACGGATGTCCCTGACAACGGGAATTGCGCCATGGTGAAAGACCAACTCTTCCGAGATTGCGTCAAGCACCAGAATCGAGGACAGCAGACCAGCAACGACCACGGCGGCCCCCTCCGAATACCCAGGGCTTGTCGGCTTCGATGACAACAAGGCCTCCGCGTGCCGTGAGCATGATCAGCCGACCCAATGCGAGCCCCAGCAGGATCTGGACCTGCAAGTGGAACAGCGGCATTTTATCAGAGAATGTGCGTTCAGTGCCCCGACCCCGGTGACCAGAACAAGGACCTCTCGATCTGCAGGATCACCACCCCGAATCAGGATCTGCCACGATCTTGTGGTAAACAGATACGCTATCCAACCGAAGACCAACAGCAAAAGGACAGCATCACAGGCCCGCCTTCTGCGAGAAACTGCAGGTAGTCGTTGTGAACAAAGTTACCAAAATTGCGCAGATCAACGGCATCCCGGAACCGGGGATAGTGCACCCTGAACGTCCCTGGCACGGCGCCGAACACCGGGTATTCTTCATACAGCCGCAGGGCACCCCGCCAGATCGCAAACCGTTGCGACCATCCATCCTTCTGCAGATTAATAGTGTAGCCCTCGCCGTGTTCGGCAGCTTCTTCCTAGCCAGCATCGCCAGACACGAACACGAAACCCGCAACAATGATCGCTGCCACAGCCACGAGCGACCGAAATGTCGGCCCCGTCGAATGTCGAAATCGTGCCCACCCCAGACATACAACAACCCAGCCGCTTGCCAGCAGGAACAACACGGTGCCCGCGCGTGAATGTCCACTCAGAACACCAAGCGCAAGGACCGCCAGCACGACCAGCGTCATCCAGTCGCTGACGCGTGATCGACCATAGTCCGTGCGCAGAACGATCGACAACAGCAAAGAGAACATCAGGTTGCAGATGACCACAAAAGAGCTGGGATCAAAGATGGGGCCGTTGGGCCGAAGTGAGGTCACCAGGTACTCAAAAAGCCCCAACCGGCGAACACCAGCGCAGGGATCAACAGGAAAGCCATTCCCGAACGCCACTGGCTGTCCGATAGTCTACTTATCGCCAGTGCCACGATCGGAAGGATGGAGAGCATCCAGGCGAAGTAGTAGGAGTTGTCAGGCAGCGTACTCGTATACAGCAGCACAATCAGCCGACCGACATACGCCAGCATCAGCCAGTGGACAATCCCCCAGCTAAATTTACTACCAGCGAACCGCGGCCAGAGCAGCCATAGGCTCGCCAACAACAGGACGAGGCACACGGCCACCAGCAGGTAGTTGCTCGGGCCGCCGATATAAGAAAAACCAATACAGAGGCACAGGATCACTATCCCAAGGAACAGCGGTCCCGCAAGTAAATCCATCGATTGATCGGTCATCACCCGATTCTATTAGGCAAACCTGCGGGATCCGCTTGCAGCCGCATCAAAGGCACAGCAAAATGAGCGCCCCTGATGTTATTGGGTCAGCCAGACTTAAGGGATGTGCCGGAATAGCTCAGTTGGTAGAGCAGTTGCTTCGTAAGCAATTGGTCGGAGGTTCGAGTCCTCTTTCCGGCACCAATTCAATGATCAGCTACGGTAGATCAACAGCTTACGTATCCTTAGTTCACTGTCAAAGGCAGAAAAATGTCTACTGTTTTGTCTACTGCTGCACCTGTCTTTTAAAAGCCTCTACTAGCTGCCTCAGCTTGTTAAGCGCAGTCATTGGGTGATTGTGGAAGCTTTTAAAAGCTCTAAGGGGCTAGGCAGCAGACCTATGGGGGGTGTTGGGTAGTTATAGAAGTGCTGGGACTTTTTGAAGCTTCTGGAAGTTGTCTACGACGCTTCAAGCAATTCCGATCTATCTTCCAATTCAGCATTTTCGATTAGCGCAGCTTGCTCATCCTGTTGGTTGATCAAGGATTCCCTAATAATCTCAGGTGCAAATAACATGAACACCAGAAATACGGAGACTTGCTTTTTGACTTTCATCCCAAGTTCTTTCTGAACCTAACGGGATGAACCATCCAATTGCGAGTCAATACTAACACGAGTGTATATGTGAAGGGTTTCCTGCATAGCAACATCTTGCCGCATATCAACATTTTCAGAGGGTAGTAGTCAGCGTTAACAAAGTTGAACAAAACAAAGAATTAGATTTATCCATTATGTCCACTGACTAATTTTTTACCTTGTTATATCAGAGGATTTCTTCCCTTCGACGCAAGCACTCATTCACGTTACGTTTAAGGTGCCTCTCATGATCGTCCAATGACCTGGAAAAGTGCAGAAATAGGAATATTTCCCAGCAGGTGTTCCTTCACCGAAAATTCTATTGAAGTCGACTCCCCCCCTCCTATAATTTCGGTGAACGCTATTACTCTCGAATCATTTGGTTTGACGTAATGATTGGATAATCCTGCTTTTTGACCATCACTCGCCACCTGCGTCAAATCGGCGGGTCGAGAGAGAACCCAGTTATGTCCCATAATGTTCTTCGCCAGCTTCCCCGTATGGGCGAACTTAAGCTTAACGATGCCACACGCACGATCGACGGTTAACTCAGTCTTGTCATATGAAAGGAGGTCGGGTGCACTTATGTCAATTTCGCAGGCGGCTCCCGCAGCGAAACTGCTGGGCGCCGCGCCGGCGGCTAGCAAAGTGACAGTTACGATCTTCAATAATTTACGTACGACTGACGACCGTCCTGCTATTTTAAAAAAATCCATAACCATTCCTTGACTGAAATCTTAGTTAAGTATCTTCGACGTTCTTCGTTATGCCGCTTTTTGTGGGATATCTCGCACTGCCGGGCTACCCTTGGCTTCCTTTACTTATGAGCAACGGAGACTGCTCGCAAGCCATTTAAAGATGAAGCGCAAAGACCCTAAACTTACGTCCGACTAGAGCCGTTGGATCTTTACTGAGGTAAAGATTTTTAGCAGTGTCCTCAGTATGTTTTTATCCCCCTATTTAGTGATTTTAGGGCTCTACAGGCGCTAGCAGCGAGTTATTGAAGCTGATGTTTTTATAATCAAGCTTTACGAGTGCATTCAAAAATAGGTTCAGATGTGGCCTCTCAACTTTTGGCTCATAACGGAAGTTACTGCAACCTACTAAAAGCTTTTAAAACTTCTAAAACAAGATTTTTATAACTGACCTGTAATCAATAATGAAAACAAATACTCATCATATTTACCTTTTATAGATCTGCTATGACTTCTATTCTGATGTCATTGCTAACAGCTATTTACTGCCACCCCAATGACAGCCTAGTAAAACTAATATTAGTTTTTAAAAGTGTTAGCAGCATTCTATGCATCTTATGGACCGGGTCTTTGCGTATGGAATTGCAACGGGCCGTTGCCAACGCAACCCTACGAGCGACTTGGCCCGTGCATTGAAGCCCGCGATCACGACGCACTGATCCGCGATCACTGATCTACGCAAGGTTGGGGAACTACTGCGCGACATCAGCCAATACCACGGGCACCCGGCCGTGAGAGCTGCCCTCCACATCATGCCACGCACGTTCCTGCGACCGTGGGAGCTTCGTTTCGCTCGTTGGGAGGAACTCGACACGACCGAAATTTCCTCACGATTCCTGAAGCTTGGGCAAAGTGAAGAGACAAACTCGAGTTCCTGGTCCCTCTTTCGATCCAGGTTCGCACTAAGCTCCGGGAACTAGAGTCCCTGAACGGCAACCGCGCGTACGTCTTCGAAACACTCGCAAAGATCAGCCTTACATCGAGAACACGCTTAACGGTGCTTTGAGGCACATGGGCTACAGTGGCGAAATCATGACAACTCACGGTTATCGCGCCATGGCGTCGACACTCTTGCACGAAAGGGGCTACCCACCCGAAGTTATCGAATTGCAGCGCTCATAAGCAGCCGAATCAGGTCGCGGCAGCGTACAAAAGAAGCGCGAGACTAAGAGAGCGTGTCTAAATGATGCAGGACTGGGCCGACTATCTAGACGAACTATCAGGCAGAGCCAAACGCCGAATAAGTGCCCCATTAAACGCCACCAAATCAAATCGTCTCATGGTTGACGTCCTGACTCTTTACTTTGGCCCGTCCTGCCTCGCACGAATCTTTTTCCAGGTATTTTAGACTCTATGACAGAATCTCTTCACCCACGATTTGGAGTAGTAAATACCCTCTTCCCCATAATCAATGATGATTGCAGCGCTCATGTTCTCGCTAGTTTCTTTCTTTCGCTGCTTGGCCGCCGCTTCATCTTGCCTGCGCTGTTTAATGAGCCGCTTCTGCTCGCGGCCTCGATTTCTGATGGGCTATCTCACAAGCGTGGTCCTGTTGCTCGGGAGCGCCGGCGGCATTATCTGCAGCCTGGAATTTTGAAGACCGGGCTGGCCAAGCACCCCAACGTTCCGGTACAGTCGCGGCGTTGGCTCCTTAAGGACGTATCATGGACATTCAGCACAGATGGGATGCACCACGAACGGTTTCCATAACCGTTGGTGACGCACCGGAATCCTGGCGGGACGCTGGCTTTCAGGTCGACGACAACGGCCGTTGCGTTATCGGAGGCGTCGTTTTTCACTTCGTTGGCAATAGTGCCGATCGCGGCGTACATGACGTCACGTTTGAAGCCGATACACCCATTGCCAAGGATAGTCCCACGATCGAAATACGTGGTCTGACCTATCACGTCAAAGCGCCGGGTACTGCGGGGGACATACCGGAAACCCCCACTCACACCAATCTGTGCACTGGCATACAGAAACTGGAAATCTGCCCGGTTGAAACCTGGTACACACTGACCCAGATGGTCCATCGCATACTCCCGCCACCTTATCAGGCTTTCCCGTATCGCAATCCGGACGGCAACCCACAACACGTGGCGCTGTGGCGAATGCAGAACATGGAGGTGTTTGAAATGGCTGACGGGATGGGTCAGACCACCGAGGATGAAATGGCCATGTTTTTTCTCATCGTCAGCGACCTGGAGGCTGCGCGAAAGGTCGTGGGTACAGACAATTGCACCGAGCCCTTCCCGATGGGAGACAACCGCCGCGGATTGATACTCTCCAACAAGGCCCTGGATCTGTCCGTGCGAACCTTTCTGATGGAACCCCCGCATGAGGGTGACGATCAGCAGGATGGGTAAAAGTCAGGGCGGATATCCCGCGTGATGGCTTATCTTCCCGGCCTGAAAGAAAGCTCTCATCTGTCAGAACGATACTCAGTTAAACGCGCTGAGTATCTCCTCCTCGTAACGCACAAACTCATCGGGCGTCTCGGTGAGAATGCCGGCAAACATGATTTCATCAACGCCACCTTCGATGATCTCACCAACACGGTCGATGATGTAGTTCTTCTCACCAATGGCAGAACCAGCGCCAAGATTGCGGCCTTTGATCATCGCCTCACACGCCGCCTTGTCGTCTGACAGCAACGTGGGAATGAGAATGGTCTTTTTGATCTCCGAAGGATCACGGCCTACCTTTTCGCAGTGTTTTTCGAGGATGCCCCATTTGTGATCCAGGTACTCCCGGGTCATCGGGCCCCCAGCCCAGCCGTCCAGGTTGAAGACATCGCCGTACATTGCGAGGGTCTTGAGGGTCCGTGTCTCGCCCGTACCGCCCACCATGATCGGTATCGGCTGGTCAAAACTCCCCGGCGACAGTGGCGCCTCATCAAGAGTGTAGTACCGACCTCTGAAGCTCACCGGCTCAGTGGCGTGAAACAACATACGAACGAGTTCACAGGCTTCCTGCAATCGATCCTGGCGTTCCTTCATTGACGGGAAATCCCAGCCATAGGCTTCGTGCTCACGCTGAAACCACGCCGCGCCAATGGAAAACGTAAACCGTCCGTGAGAGATCTGATCAACCGTCGCTGCCATCTTGGCGGCCAACGCCGGGTTCCGGTAGGTGTTACCCAGAACCATATGCCCCATATTAATCCGCTCGGTTCTTCCCGCGATCGCGGCAGCGATACTGAAGCCTTCATGAGCACTCAGATGCTCTTCCTCCCTCCGTGGCGGTGGGGGCAGGTAGTGGTCAGCAAACCAGACGCTGTTCCAGGTACCTTTCTCAAGATTCTGGACTGCGGTATCAATCTTGTCCCACGTGGTGCGATAGACGCTCACCTGTGCGCCAAATTTCATGCTCTCTCCTTGGTTGATTCATGACACCCGCCAGCACGACTCATCCGTTCCACGACTGCTTTGCAAAGACGTTGGGACTAGAAAGTCTGGGTGACCGTGATGGTTCCATCAGTCGCCGCCACGGTGTACCCGTCGGCTACTGTACAGAAATTGGTTGATGGAATCGCGGTGCCGCAGGTCACCGTATAGGTGATGGTGTCGTTCTGGACCCTGGGCTCCCATCCCAACCTGTCTCGAAGCGAAAAATCTGTTGTCCATGTAGGTCGGTACACACCCGCCACGCAGGAACGTTCAGCCAACCGATGATCTTCCTGGAACAGTCTGATCGTTTCGATGTTGTTGTTTATAACTCACTGGGTCGCAGTATCGCCACTGTCCATGAGAATGGGGACAGCGATGGTGGTAACGATGGCAAGTATTGCGACAACAATCATGATCTCGATGAGTGTGATGCCTTTCTAGTAGCTCTTCATATGTTCTCCCTTGCTTCCAGGTATGGCTGCCATTGTATGCACCATCCCGGGAACTTTGTCGACCGTCCCCGCTTGGAAGGTTTCGGGGAACTGCAGGCAAAAAAAGCCATTTCTAGCTATCACCAGACAGATCTTACTGTTCAGATGCTGCGATGATAGTGATCGAATCAGCTGTCAGCTGGCCGTAAGCAGGCTTGGAGATCGTGACACTGGCAATCGACGTCGATACTACGCCAATCTGGCCAGTTGTAGCATCGGCAGCACCGCCGTACGCATTGACCAGGTTACCAGCACCGTCAGCGGACGGTGCATTGCTACCAGCAGGATTGAAGATTGCAATCCAGGCAGAAGCGTTGGCAGGTACCGTTGAAGACAGGCCAAGAGCCGTCTGCGTGTTACCTTTAACGTAGGTAGTACGAGCCAGACGCACAGCTTCCTCATAATGCGAGGTTACTTTTGTCATATTGGCCTTAGCGATGTAATCCTGGTATGCGGGTAATGCAACTGCAGTCAGGATGCCGATGATTGCAACTACAATCATCAATTCGATCAAGGTAAAACCTTGTTGAAGTTTGCTCATCATTCGAAGTAGCTCCTAATAGTTCCTTCTGTTTTAAACGCTGCAAACACCTGCGTACCCACAATGTACACGGATATCAGAGCAACCCCTGTGCCAACTTCAAATCCGGTGTTTTACGACCGCTCATCGGTGATTTTTGACCTGGTTGGTCATCTGCACCCCCTCTGTAGTAAACACTATGTGTCAAAAGGTTACCATTTTTGTCACCTTCCTGAGGAAAGATGACCCTGTCCCCGTCGTTTCGCGTCCCTAGGCGTCACCTCAGTGTTATCAACCTGACGGCCACGTAACCCAACCTTGCCGAGACCTAGCAAGTTCATGCCCAGTCATTGTCAGGACATGCACCCAGCCCTCATTTTTCCCAGACGCCATCCGATAAACAGGACTATCGACACTGATCAGACCCGACTGTAAAATTAAACACAGGGTTCTGTATACACTCGATTTCACTGAACAGTTGACTTAAATGGCTGCGAATCCAACCCAACTCAGCGGACTGGTCAGGAGGCTGGTAGAAGACAATCTGCTGGAAGAAACCGCGGCGCGGGACGCGTCTGAGCAGGCGGCCCAAGATCGCATACCCTTTGTATTCCACCTAGTACAGAACGGTATGGTGAGCGCGCGAGAAATCGCCAATGATGCCGAAGAGGAATTCGGAACACCAATCCTGGATATCAGCTCACTAGATCCTGAGATCATCCCCACGAATCTGGTAGATGAACGACTGGCTCGTCAACACCATGCCATACCCATTTTTCGACGCGATAACCGTCTCTTTGTTGCGGTATCGGACCCCACGCACAGGAAGGGGCTTGATGACATACAGTTCAATACGGGGATCAATACTGAAGAGGTCCTCGTTGAAGAAGACAAACTCACCGAGGTGCGCGAGCAGCCGGTAACGTCGTCTATTCGACTGCCATCCAGCAGGTGAAGGAAGGCGTCTCGAGTGGTAATTAGCTCAACTTTTCCATGAAACAGGTCAACGTTTTTCCCAACATGGTGATTCAGATGATGTCGATTGGCGAGGAATCCGGTGCCCTAGATGCGATGCTGGACAAGGCAGCAGCGTACTATGAGGACATGGTCGACAGTCTGACCAGCCTGATGGAAACCATTATCATGTCCTTTCTTGGGGTCGTCATCGGTGGACTGATCATCGCGATGTACCTTCCGATCTTCTCGATGGGACAAGCCGTCGGAGGCAGTCACTAAACCGACCTACGGACTCTTTTTCGTTGGATTCTCTGCTACTGTTTTCCCAGATCTATCCGATCTGGTCCGCTGTTCTGGTCCTAGTCTTGGGAATGCTGATCGGTAGTTTCCTGAACGTGGTGATCTATCGGTTCCCGATCATGAAAGAGCGTGCGTGGCAGAGAGAAGCACGCACGGTGCTCGAACTGCCGGAGCCCGAAACCTCAGAGCCCACCTTCAACCTGGTTCTCCCCGCCTCGACATGCCCACACTGTGATCATCGGATTCGTGCACGGGAGAATATTCCTCTCCTCAGCTACCTTTGGCTACGTGGAAAGTGTTCGAATTGTGACGCCCGGATCTCAGCGCGATACCCCGCTATCGAGGTCGCGACAGGCCTTTTGACACTCCTCGCCGTCCAATTGATCGGTTACAACAGCGCAGGTCTGCTTGCGGCCATACTCGTCTGGGTCCTGATCGCAGCCAGCATGATCGATTTTGACACCATGTACCTCTGGGACGAGTTTACATTGCCGCTACTGTGGCTCGGTCTAGCCATCAATTTCTTCGCGGTGTTCACGACACTGGAGGACGCTGTGCTTGGAGCAATGGTTGGCTATCTGTCGCTATGGTCTATCTTTCACGTCTTTCGGCTCCTGACCGGCAAGGAGGGTTTCGGCTATGGCGATTTCAAACTTCTCGCCGCGTTCGGCGCATGGTTGGGGTGGCAGGCGGTTCCACTAATCATTATTCTGTCGTCCTTGGTAGGAGCCGTGGTCGGTGGCGGTCTCATATTGCTTGGCAGGGAACGAGGTAAACCGATGGCATTCGGTCCCTACCTCGCAATTGCTGGTGTCATCGCGTTGCTTTGGGGTGATGACATTACCCACGCTTACCTGCAGTACATTGGTCAATAGATTTCAAAAGTAGCCTATGAGTCATTTTGTTATTGGTATCACCGGCGGTATCGGGTCCGGCAAGACCGCAGTCACCGACCGCTTTCAATCACGAGGCATCACAGTCGCTGACGCCGACGTGGCATCCCGGGAGGTCGTGCAGCCTGGTATGCCAGCGCTCGCAGCCATCGCCGACCACTTCGGACCGGAAGTCATTTCCGAGGACGGGACGATGGTTCGCGCCGCTGTGCGAAAGATCGTCTTCGCAGACCCTGACGAAAGGAAGTGGCTTGAATCGGTTACAGTCCCGGCGATCATGGATAAACTTCGGGATATCCTGGCGAAAAGCGGTTCGCCCTATTCGTTGCTGATGCTCTCCAGCGGAACAGGTCAATCTCCACTCATCCACCGATCTCTTGTGGTTGATGTACCGCCCGATGTGCAGGTCGCCCGCGTCATGTCCCGGGACAACAACGACGAAGAACAGGTGCGTGCCATCATGGCAGCCCAGCCCTCCCGCGAGATACGGCTCGAATACGCGGACGACGTCATCGTCAACGACGGTAGCCTTGAACAGTTGGATGAGGCTGTGCAGGCACTACACGAACAATACCTCACCATGGCAGCAGAACATGCTAACTGACAGGATGAGACCAGGTACCTCGTTGATCGAATGCCCATCGTGCAAGAAGCCGGTGGCCTGGGTTACGGACAACGAATACCGACCCTTCTGCTCCGAGCGTTGTCGCATTCTTGATCTGGGTGAGTGGGCGAGCGGAAATCGTTATATTCCAGACGACAAAGAGCACTCGGACGTTCTATCCGGAGAGATCAATCCGGAACGCGAGCCCCAAACGGACTGATAGAACTAACTGATAGCACGGACTGACAGTCACTCAGGCTTGTCGCCGATTCTCAGGTCCGATACTCCGCGTTGATCGTGACATACTCGTGCGAAAGGTCACTGGTCCACACTGTTTCGTGTACGTCACCAATGCCAAGGTCGATGGTAATCTCAATCTCATCAGCCGCCATCAAAGAACTGCCCGCCTCCTCGGTGTAGTCAGGATGTTTCTGACCCTGTTCCATAAGTTGGACCTCGCCGAGATAGACATCCAGTCGTGAGATATCGAGAGGCACCCGGGTCTTGCCAATCGCCATGACAATACGACCCCAGTTTGCGTCACTCGCATACAGTGCGGTTTTCATCAGGGGCGAATTCGCGACGGCATAGGCGATCTCCAGACAGTAGTCGGTATCCGGGCCATTTACGACATTCACCGCGACAAACTTGGTCGCACCTTCGCCATCTCGAACCAGACCGTGAGCGAGCGCCTGCATAACCTCCAATAGTAATGCGAAAAACTCCTCGGCCCGTTCCGGGTCGGCATCGATGTCGACATCTGAAACACCGGTTGCGGATAACATGCACGCATCATTGGTTGAAGTATCACTGTCGACGGTGATTCGATTGAACGAACGCCGCACCGACTCAGTGAGCATCGGCTCCAACGTGCCGGTAGACGCGACGACATCCGTAGCCACATACGCCAGCATGGTCGCCATGTTTGGCTGGATCATGCCTGCACCCTTGGCAATGCCGGTAATCGTAAAGGTCCCATCTGCAGATTGTCGCGTGGCAATTTTGGGACGCGTATCTGTCGTCATGATTCCTCGAGCCGCATCCATCCAACCATCTTCACTCGCTCCTTCAAGCAAGGTCGGGATCGCCTCGATAATGTTGTCAGCGGGCAAACGTTCACCAATCACACCGGTCGAAAACGGCAACACCTGATGAGGAGGTACCCCCGCTGAAACGCCCACAGCGGCACAACAATTCATGGCGTCTAGCATACCCGCTTCGCCTACCGCACAATTCGCGTTCCCGCTATTGATGATGAAATACCGCGGTAACCCATCCTGCAGGTGCTGCCGACAGAGCTGTACCGGCGCGGCAGCAAAGTGATTCTGAGTAAAGACGCCCGCTGTAGACGTACCTGCATCAAACGCCACCAGTACGACATCATCACCGTTTGCCTTGATGCCACAATGCGTGGACGACAATCGTACGCCACGAACTGGATTGAAGTGTTCCGATGCCTCACCGACCGCCATTGTCTTCCCCTATCGCTACGACGACTCCCGTTCAGGAAGCCAGCTTCCCGTGACATTGTTTGAATTTTTTGCCCGAACCACAGGGACAGGGTTCATTCCGCCCGACCTTGCGATCCTCACGCACAAACGGTGTCTGAGGCTCCCCTTCAGAAACATTGGGTTCCGGGGCGGACTCACCAACTGAGAGCGACGCGACGGAGGCTTTCTGAAAATTGAGCTTGTTTTTTGCTTCTTCCAGCCGACGACGGCTTTCCATTTCTTCAACGTCTTCACTGGATTTGAACTCGACCCTGGCCAGGAAGCGAATGAACTCCAGTTTGATGTTGTTGAGCAGTTCCTCAAACAACTCAAACGACTCTCGCTTGTACTCCTGTTTCGGCTGTTTCTGTGCGTAAGCACGCAATGCGATGCCCTGCCTCAGGTAGTCCATTGCAGCCAGATGTTCTTTCCACAGAGAATCAAGGATCTGCAGCATGATCTGTTTTTCGAAGGGGCGGGCGCCTTCACCGATGCTTCCTGCCTTGTCGGTATAGGAAGCTCGCACCGCATCGACGACCTTTTCTCGCAACGTCTCTTCGTGTAACTCATCGTCTTCATCGAGCCAATGCTGAAGCGGCAGTCGTTCATTGAATTCCGTCTGAAGCGCCTGTTCCAGACCCGGAATGTCCCACTGCTCTTCGAGGCTCTGCGGGGGGACAAAACCACTGATCACCTCGTTGACCACGTCATCCCAAAGCGCCTCGACGGTGGCAGAGATATCATCGGCCTCCATCAACTCGTTGCGCTGACGATAGATCAGCTGACGCTGGTCATTTGCTACATCGTCATATTCCAGCAGCTGTTTTCGGATGTCGAAGTTGCGCGCCTCGACCTTGCGCTGTGCTCGCTCAATTGCATTGGTCACCATCCGGTGCTGGATGGCTTCGCCATCTTCCATACCGAGTTTTGCCATCAGCCCCTGTACGTTCTCTGAAACAAAGATTCGCATCAGTTCATCTTCCATCGACAGGAAGAACCGGGATACACCTGGATCTCCCTGTCGACCCGCCCGGCCGCGCAGCTGGTTATCGATTCGACGACTCTCATGACGTTCCGTACCAATTACGTGGAGACCGCCTGCCGCCAGCACCTGAGCATGTCGCTCTTCCCATGCTTCACGAATGTTCGTCGCCTCCGACGAAGATGGTTCTGCAAGTGCGGCCACTTCCGCTTCCCAGTTCCCGCCAAGAATAATGTCTGTACCACGACCTGCCATGTTTGTCGCTATCGTCACTGTACCGGGACGACCTGCCTGGGCAATGATCTCTGCCTCGCGCTCATGCTGCTTCGCGTTCAGTACACTATGCTTGATACCACGTTTCTTCAGTGCACCTGACAGGTCTTCCGAAGACTCAATAGACGCGGTACCAATAAGTACCGGTGCTCCCAGCTCAATACTCTCGGAAATGGTCTCAACAATCGCGTTGTATTTGTCTTCACGCGTGAGGTAAATCTCGTCATCGTGATCTTCACGCACCATGGGTAGATTGGTGGGAATGACAACAACATCCAGCCCATAGATCTGACGAAACTCGAATGCCTCGGTATCCGCCGTTCCAGTCATGCCACCCAGCTTCTGGTACAAGCGGAAATAATTCTGAAACGTCGTGGAAGCCAGTGTCTGACTTTCGTTGGTGATCGATACGTTTTCCTTTGCTTCCACGGCCTGATGCAGGCCGCCTGACCACCGCCTTCCCGGCAGAGTTCGGCCGGTGTGTTCGTCAACGATGACGATCTCGTTGTTCTGTACGATGTAGTCCACATCACGTTGAAACAGGCTGTGCGCCTTAATGGCGGAATGAACATGGTGGAGTATCGATAGATTCGACGCCGAATAGAGCGAATCACCGTCGGCCAGCAAGCCGGATTTGATCATCATCTCCTCAATCTTCTCGTGACCCTCCTCCGTAATCTCAATGTCACGCTGTTTTTCGTCAACAAAGTAGTCACCTGGAGGCTCGACATCATTGAGAATATCCTCAGGCGTCTTCTCCTGCCGAGTCAGTTTCGGCACCATCTTGTTAATGCTGTGATACAGATCAGAGCTTTTCTCAGCACCGCCGGAGATAATCAGAGGCGTTCTCGCCTCATCGATTAGAATCGAGTCCACCTCATCCACGATGGCGAAACCCAGCGAACGCTGCGCTTTTTCCTCCTGACTGAACGCCATGTTGTCGCGCAGATAGTCGAACCCAAACTCGTTGTTGGTGCCATAGGTGATATCAGCTTGATAAGCCTCGCTCTTTTCATCACCCGCCTGCCCCGCATAGACCACACCCACGGTCATTCCCAGGGTTCGGTATAACGGGCCCATCCATTCCGCACCCCACTTCGCCAGGTAATCGTTGACGGTCACCAGGTGTACCCCTTCACCTGTCAGGGCGTTCAGGTAGAGCGCCAGAGTTGCCACCAGGGTTTTACCTTCACCGGTGCGCATCTCGGCGATCCGACCCTCGTGAAGCACCATGCCACCAATCAGCTGGACGTCAAAAATGCGCATGTCGAGCGCACGTTTACCGGCTTCACGGACTGCAGCAAAAGCCTCGGGTAACACATCGTCCAGATTTTCGCCCGCATGCAGCCGTTCCGAGAACCCGATGCGCAAGCCAGATAGTTCACCGTCCGACAGAGAAGACATCTCCTCCTCCAGAGCATTGATCGTCTGGATAGTCTTGCGATAGCGCCGGAGTTCCCGGTCGTTTTTGCTGCCAAATATGGCACTGAGTATTCGATTAATCATTGTGAAGTACCTGCAGTTGAATCGGGTGGGACCTTGTCCCTCGCTATTCAGCAGATATCAATTCAGCGGCTGACGCGCCGAACATAGGACGACGGATCTACAATCCGTCCGTTCTTGAAGACCTCAAAATGGACATGAGGACCGGTAGACCGACCACTGCTTCCCATCGTGCCGACGACCTGCCCCCGCTTCACGATGTCGCCCGGTTTCACCAGGATCTTGTCGTGATGGCCATAACGTGTTGAGTAACCACCACCGTGGTAAACCTCAACCATATTGCCATAACCATATCTTGGCGAGGCATAGACAACGACTCCTGCCGCCACGCTAACTACGTCAGATCCGGCCTTTCCGGCAAAATCCACGCCGTTGTGCCAGGCACGTCTTCCACTGATTGGATCTGTTCGCCATCCATAGTCAGAAGATTGATATCCCTTGATGACCGGTCGCCCCGCCACAAATGTATTGTCCAGCATCTGGCGATCGACCAACAGACGTTCAAGAACGCCCAGCTGCTGTTCGCGGTCAATGACGCGTGCTGCCAACTGCGACAACTCATCCATATAGGATGGGGGCTGATAGGCTACGTCCGCATCTACCATATCTTCAGAGGTCAGCGGACCACCCAGCGCAGGGGGATTCACAAAATCAAACTCGCCTTCCTGCAAATCGCCAACTTCCGTCAAACGCTGACCCAGCGCCTCAAGACGCACCACGCGGGCCTGCAGACGGGCAAGCTCAAGTGACGCTGCATCGAGGTTGTCCTGGGCCACCTCCTGCAGATCGTCGATCTGATCCGACTGCTCTCTGAGCGTGCTTCGCCAGGAGAGAATCACCTCCTGATTCATCTCCGCGTCGTGGACGCCAAATTGATAGCCCAGAAATCCCGTGGTTGGCGGTAGCGCTACTAATCCCGCGAACGCCAAGCCCAGTACCAGGCCATTGGCACCGATCGATCGTGCTCGACCCGTGCGATTGTCAACAATGATAAATCTCATCTTGGTTTCTATACTGGTAGAACCTGTTCCTTGTCCACCTTCTAACTCCTGCACCTCGCTACAGAGCAGCCTGTCGGCCCCTTCAGGGCCATTACCAGCCACGTATTGTAACCTGTTTGACTGCAGTTGACTTCCTACTCCAGGATGCCAGGATGTCCCTCATAAACCACTGATACAGCGGCGTTTTCATGCCAAAACCACCGAGATCACTGAAACGATCGTCTCAGATTCTGAAAGCCGGCAAAGGCCAGCTTCGAACAATCTATGACGAGACCCGTCGTCTGCAGGCACTTCATCGTCGTGTCGCAAAACACGTCTATGGCGACATCGACGTCGCGTCCTTCAGCAACGGTGATCTGCACCTGATCACACCATCAGCCGCTTCAGCCACGCGTATTCGGTATCGACAGAAAATACTGATCTCTGAACTGAATCGAGAACAAGGTCCCAGCATCGGTTCACTTCGAGTCTCAGTAAGACCAGTCACTTCCAATCCACTTAAGAACTCGCTCGCCTCAAAATCCGCCAATTCTGGCCGCGCCGGAGCGTTTGCCAACCCAGGGGATGAGGACCCGCCTAATCAGGTCGATAGACGACCAGCGCGCGAACTTTCCCGACAATCTGCAGAACATCTGGCAGAAACGGCAAAATACACGAAAGACGACAACCTGCGTAAAGCCCTGGAAAGGTTGTCCAAACGTGGTAAGTAGAAATGAGCAAGTAGAAGGTCGGCGGTAGAAGCCGGAATCAGGCCGGATTAGCCTTCGGCCGCAGGTATCTCTGAATAGAGGCGCGGCGCAGGCTCGTCACCCGATTCAAAAGTCACCATCTCCCAGGCGTCCGGCTGCTGCAGTAGTTCCTCGCGAAGCGCATGGTGCGCCGCATGTCCGGATTTGTGGCCTGTAAACTCACCGATGATCGGGTGGCCAAGCAAATAAAGATCGCCAATGGCATCCAGGATTTTGTGGCGTACAAATTCATTCTCGTGACGCAGACCGCCATCGTTCAGTACCTGGTACTCATCAACTGCGACAACATTATCAAGGCTCGCACCAGCCGCAAGATTCTGCTCCCGCAGTGAATCGAACTCCTGCATCAACCCGAATGTACGCGCCCTGCTGATTTCCTTGATGTACGAGGTGGTACTGAATTCAATGCTTGCTTGCTGCTCTTTGATCACCGGATTGTCGTAGATGATCGTGTGGTTCAGACGAAAACCGTCATGAGGTGACAGCGCCGCCGTCTGGTCATACCACCGTTCACCCTTGGGGCCAGTGACACTCACCGGCTTCTTGATGCGGATGAATCGTTTGGGAGCATTCTGCTCTTCAATTCCTGCGGATTGCAGCAAAAACACGAAGGTACCCGCACAGCCGTCCATCAACGGCATTTCAGGACCAGATAGCTCGACAAAAACATTATCAATGCCAAGTCCAT
>NTKD01000047.1 GCA_002457275.1 OM182 bacterium MED-G24 | reverse complement strand
CGTTGCCGATGGGCAGACCAGACCGTCTCGCCTGAACCGATAACACCACGGTCATAGCTGCCCCGGTATCGAGCAGCAAATTGACCTGGGTCTTCCCAATACGACAAGGGACGAGAAACTGGCCCCGATGAGGTATCAGGGGAACGGTAATGACACCACTCACCTGATCCTGCTTACGCTGATCAATCATATCCAGGAGGCGGCGTGCATCGGGGCCATAGTCCAGATGATTTTCGATCTGCGAGAGAACTTGCGCGGTACCATTGTCGTCCCCGTGCTGTACCCGGAACTCGCCCAGCTGAAAAAAGTAGCGCCACTGATCCAGCATGGCCAGGATCACTGACTCTAATACCGGGTCGTATGCCGTTGGACGTCTATCTTCTGTCAACTGACGCTCGATCGCGTCCAGAATGCGTTCAAGCCAACCCAATCGCTAATGAGGTTCTGCCACACTCTGAGGGAGTCGATCACTAATCAGAAGCAGATCGAGCGCAGTCATCAATCGCCCCGAGTCATACAACGTGGCCACCCGCCCTGTGACATCGGCGATACCCACTGCATCAATGCCGACGGGCACCTCACTCCCCTGATCTCCACCTCGACTACTCGGGGACCACACCTGTGATTCGTTCCCTACCACCGTGGGTTCCGCGATGTCCGATCGACTGCCGTCAAACTGTCGCCACTGATCATGCTCCAGCCATCCCAGCACACCGCCGCCAAGACAGCTGAACAGCATCGCGAGCTGCCCAAATCGCACTCGCGAATGAATTGTGGGTTCATTCTGAATGATTCATAACCTCCCGACCGGGCGACCTCGATTGCTTGTATTCCAACTCTGAACAGGTAATCTCTTGCCCACTCTGATCACTCTTTTTTCCGGCGGTTCATGTTCAATAAAGCCCGTTTCAGCGTGCCTACCATAGGACACCGCCGCGACTGGGGGCAATTGCAGGGTGCCGCTGCGGCCGAAGCCATCGCCAATGTTGCTCATGGTTCAGCTCGGCCCACAATCGTCGTCTGTGCGGATGCACTGGCCTCTGGACGAATGGCTGATGCGCTGCGCTTTTTTAGCCGCGGTGATACGCCCATCGAAACCTTTCCGGATTGGGAAACGCTGTTGTATGACACGTTTTCACCACACCAGGAAATCATTTCTGACCGTCTTCGGCTACTCAGCACCCTACACCGGTTCCAGGGAATTTTGGTGGTGCCAGCAACCACGCTCATGCACAGAATTCCACCGCGCTCTTTCACCCTCGCGTCCAGCCTCTCACTAGACAAGGGACAGCGTTTTGATATCAATGCGGTGCGTACACAGCTTCAGACCGCTGCATACGTGTGCGTTGAAACCGTATACGAACCTGGCGAGTACGCCGTGCGCGGGTCCATCATGGACATCTTTCCTTCCGGCTCCGCTCACCCGTACCGTATCGATCTTTTCGACAATGAGATCGACACGCTGCGCAGTTTCGACGCGGAAACCCAACGGTCCATCGATCATGTGGATACCATCCGGCTATTGTCAGCCCGTGAGTTTCCGCTCACGGCTGACGCCATCCGACACTTCCAGGATCGCTGGCACCAGGCATTCATCGATCACGATCCCAGACGCGCCAGTCTCTACCAGGACGTATCAGCAGGGATGTCGCCAGCCGGAATCGAGTATTACCTGCCCTTGTTCTTTGATGAACTGGAGTGCCTCCTTGACTATCTGCCACCGGAATCTCTCATCTGCCTCAACGAGATCGGCAACACTCTCGAGCATTTCTGGGATGATGCCTCTTCACGTTACGAAAACCTCCGGTACGACGTGGAACGCCCCATCCTGCCACCGGAAACCATCCTGTACCGACCCGACACCCTGCTTGCCCGCTGCAATACGATGGCAAGGATCAATATCCACCAGGAGGCGCACACGAAGGGGGATAACTTCGAGACGCAGCCGGTCCCCGATGTCACCCTCGCGGAACGATCAACACATCCGGTTTCGAAACTCGCAGACTTTCTGTCATCGCATAGCGAGCCGGTACTGCTCATCACCGATTCCAGTGGCCGAAGAGAAGTGGTCATGGAACTCCTGAGTCGGCATGGCTTGAGCCCCAGCCCGGTCGACTCCTGGCAGTCATTTGAGTCGCAAGCACCTGTATTCGGGGTGGCGGTGGCTCAGATCGAAAACGGTTTCCATCTGCCCGGTGAAGCCCTGCTACTCACCGAGCAGGAACTCTTCGGTGAGCACGTTCTGCAGCAACGTCGACGTCAGCAGCAGAAAGATGCCTCATCGGAACTTGTCATCAAGAGTCTTACGGAACTCCGTATTGGTGCCCCGGTGGTCCATATCGACCATGGCATTGGGCGATACCTCGGATTGCAGACGCTCGACGTTGATGGTCGCGCCAACGAATTCCTGACACTGGCGTATCAGGACGATGCCCGACTCTATGTACCTGTGTCTTCACTTCACCTTATATCCCGGTATTCCGGTTCCGAAGAGGACCTCGCCCCCCTCAGCCGATTGGGTGGAGACAGCTGGGAGAAAGCCAAACGAAAAGCGGTCGAGAAGATTCACGATGTTGCCGCGGATTTACTGAACATCTATGCACGGCGCGAGGCCAGGATCGGGCATGCGTTTCCGGAACCCGAAGCATCCTACGCAAAATTTGCAGCCGCGTTTCCCTTCGAGGAAACACCCGACCAGTCCGTCGCGATCGACCGCGTCCTCACGGATATGACACGACAGACACCGATGGATCACCTGGTCTGCGGCGATGTCGGATTTGGCAAAACCGAGGTCGCGATGCGCGCCGCCTTCCTCGCGGTTAACGACGGCAGACAGGTCGCAGTATTGGTACCTACAACACTGCTCGCACAACAACATGAAGAGACCTTCCGTGACCGGTTTGCCGACTGGCCCATCAGCGTTGCCGGCATGTCGCGATTCAACACCCGTAGCGAGCAGAAAGATGTAATGGCGGCGGCTGCCGCTGGCAAGGTGGATATCGTCATCGGCACCCATGCGCTCATCCAGAACAAGATGGCGTTCGACAACCTCGGTCTCCTGATCATCGACGAAGAACACCGCTTCGGTGTTCGACAGAAAGAGAAGCTGAAATCCCTGCGGTCCGAGGTGGATATCCTGACGCTGACGGCAACGCCTATCCCACGTACACTCAATATGGCCATGTCCGGCATGCGCGATCTCTCCATCATCGCGACACCGCCAGCCCGCAGACTCTCGATCAGAACATTTGTCCGTCAGCGGAGCGACGGTCTCGTCAAGGAGGCGATTGCTCGGGAGCTGATGCGCGGAGGACAGGTCTACTATCTGCACAATGAGGTTCAGACCATCGAAAACACGGCCCAAGAGATCGCTCAACTGGTGCCAGAGGCAAGAGTCGTGATCGGTCACGGCCAGATGCGCGAACGTCATCTCGAGAAGGTCATGTCTGACTTCTACCACAAGCGCGCCAACGTGCTGGTTTGCACCACCATCATTGAGACCGGTATCGATATCCCCAATGCCAATACAATCATCATGGACCGTGCGGACAAACTCGGGCTCGCACAGGTCCACCAGCTTCGCGGCAGAGTCGGGCGCTCATACCATCAGGCTTATGCCTACCTGCTCACGCCCCATCCAAAGGCCATGACCGCCGATGCGGTGAAACGGCTGGACGCCATCTCGGAAGCGGAAGACCTTGGTGCCGGATTCATTCTGGCCACACATGACCTTGAGATTAGAGGAGCCGGCGAGCTTCTCGGCGAAGAACAGACCGGCCACCTGCAGGCGATTGGTTACTCACTGTTCATGGAACTTCTGAATCGTGCCGTGCAGGCCATTCGTGACGGCAAAACACCCAACATGGACCAACCGCTGTACGAAGATACGGAAATCAACCTGCACCTGCCCGCGTTGATTCCGGAAGACTATCTACCGGATGTGACGAATCGACTGGTTCTGTACAAGCGTATCTCCAGCGCCAATAACGAGGAGTCGTTGAAAGACCTCCAGGTTGAAATGATTGACCGCTTTGGTCTGCTGCCTGATGCTACGAAATCACTGTTTCGCGTGACCCATATGAAACTCAGAGCCGACCGCCTCGGCATCAAACGCATTGACATCGGGCCGTCGGGTGGAAAGATCGAATTCAAGGCAGACACCGGCATCGATCCAGGAAGCATCGTGGAGCTGATACAAGCAGAACCACACCGCTATCGCCTTTCCGGCAATAATCAGCTTCAGGTCAGCGAAACCATGGACAAACACGAAACCCGTTTCCGGAAACTGGAGCATCTGCTGGAAAGGCTGGAAGCAAGATATCAATACGTCGAGCAATCCGCATGACAACACAGGGCTCACTGGCGCGCACTAGGCTCATCGCCCTGGCCTCCATCCTGCTGACAGCGCTTTGCGCCAACGGTGCCCCGGGAACCGCTGCCCAGCCAGGTTCGCTCATGCAGGATCAGGACTGGTACCAGATCGAGCTGGTGCTGTTTGCGCAGAATATCCCTCCAAAACGCGACGAACTCTGGCCACTTCGCAGCCATGTCTATCCGCGCGATACACTCGGCCTCGATCCACGGCCTGGACAGATCACTCCACCCAGCCTGCGACTGCTGCCTTTTCTGACAGGAAGCGCCAACGACCTACAGGTAGAAAACGATCGGCCCGTATTTCGGTTTGAAAACAGGAGCCGCTACCGGCGACAAGCAGGTTCCGGGAGCATGGTCGGGCGGCAGGAACGGGCACAGCAACTGGCCTACCTCTTCCGACAGACGCCAGCAGACCGCATCGCATTCGCCCAGCTGTCGCCGGACGAACTCAATCTGCGTCCTATCGCAAACCGAATACGCCGGGAGTCCCGCTATAAACTGCTGGATCATATGGGGTGGCAGCAACCCGTGGTCTCTGGAAAGAACCCTGCCGTGTTGACGCAGGCAGGTGAATACTACGGCGAACAACGTGAGTTGGACGGGACGATCCACATCACGCGGTCACGATATCTCCATTTACATACTGATCTCTGGTTGTCGGTATTCAGTGCAGACGACGCAGTGATGGACCAGGAACGCCAAGCACTGATCAACACCTATGCCAATCGGTATCCCGAACTGGCAGGTGGGATTGAAAAGTCAGGTTACTTTCCTGCAGCCGAGTACACACTCAAACAGTCACGGCGAATGCGTAGTGGTGAGACCCACTATATCGATCACCCGTATTTTGGTCTGGTGGTCCTGATTACCCCGGTCGAGTCGACTGATTATGACGCACTCGTTCGCGCACAGTAGGGCCCTCGTTCACTCCAGCGTCAGAAAACGTTCGAGAATCTTTCGAACCGAATCCATACCTGTCTCCAGGGCCGCGCTCATCGAGTCAAAGTCCATGTGGTCAGACCCGGCAAGACCCGCGCCAGGATTGATATTCACACAGATGCTTGCGTAGGGAATCTCAAGTTCCCTTGCGAGTGCCGTCTCGGGCATCGCCGTCATGCCGACGATATCGCAACCATCCCTGCCCATCCGCTGGATTTCCGCGGCGGACTCCAGGCGTGGTCCCTGTGTACATCCGTAGACTCCGACCAGTCGATGCGGTGAGCCCATCTGTTTTGTGATGTCACACAATCGTTCCCGCAGTTGCGGATCAAAGGGCTCGGTAAAATCGATATGCCTGATGTCACGACCATGGAAGGTGTGGTGACGTCCCCAGGTGTAGTCGATGATCTGATCTGGAATCACCAACGCCGGCACAGGAATGTCTGGGGTGACACTGCCAACCGCGTTGACCGCGATAATCCGAGAGACTCCCAGATTATAGAGCGCACGGATATTCGCCCTGTAGTTGATCGCATGTGGAGGCAACTGTGCCGGTCGCCCATGGCGCGGCAAAAATACCATGTCGACATCAGCAACCTGGCCCCGCGCCAATGTTGCGGGACCATAGGGCGTCCTGACCTGTTCCCACCGGTCACTCGTCATCCCGACGAATTCTGAGAACCCGGTGCCGCCGATAACAGCCGTCGTAAACGACATGGTCAGCGATCAGTTCCCGGTAATCTCAGCTGCAACCTCGGGTTCGGTCTGGGGAACCCGTTTCGCCACCCGATCAACCATCGACCCCATGGTCCCCAGCGACATCAGATGACAGTAGATCCACGCCAGTTCACCTGAACGATAGAGCTCAAGCGCCTTCTCATCGGACAACGCCAGCAGTTTCTTCTCGTCGACGGCAAGCAACCCGGTCAATGCGAATTGTTGCCCGCCTTTCATATCAACTTTGGCATTGAGTGCCATCAGCAGGTCATTGTTCTGCAGTCGTTTCACGAACGCTTCTGTTCGCAGGTACTGACGCTGGTACTCCTCAAGAAAGTCGATCGCCTGTTTCAATACCGGGGTCGCCTCACCCTCATCGTCAAACAGTAACTCACCGTCAGTCTGACCGAATCCGGGGTACACTTCATCGACACAGACCACCCGCTGCCCCGAGTCACCTGCTTCAGCGAGCACAAACGGATACCGCCGCACGAAAGCAGGTATGTAGCGTGCGGTCCAATCACCCTGTTCATCGACGAACAGATTCTCGGCATTGCGCATCCCCAGCAGTGCCACCGGGACCACTTTTTCACCGACCTGCGCGAACACGATCGGATACTCTCTTGCGGCCTCTGTGAACTCGATGCCCGCCACAATCACAGAATTGGTATCCCCGGCGAACCTGAAATCCCGGCCCATCGACTTGATACGCGTTTCCTTGTGAGTCACCTTGTTCAAGGCAACGGGTTTTTCATAGAACAGAAGATCGGCCATGGTCGGACACTGTGGCTGTTGGTACAAGACCGGATACCTTAGCAGGAACCGATCACAGGATCATGCCGGTGGGAACTTTGATGCCCGATTCTCCGCCCCTAGGTCTGGACACGTCAGGTTCAGGCCTCCTCTGGCAACGCGTAGATCTCAGGAAGGTGACGCCACCTGTCCTCATAGTCCATGCCGTAGCCAAAAACGTAACAGTCTGCACATCTCAGGCCGCAATAGTCAGGCGAGAATTCCGCGACCTTGCGATCATGCTGCTTGTCCAGCAGAACGACTGAACGAACCTGCGCCGCGCCTGACGCTTGCATATGTTGATGCAACGCAAGCAGCGTATGCCCCTCATCAAAGATGTCATCCACCAGCAGGATGTTGGCACCATCCAGGGAAGCTACAGGGCTCGCATGCCAGATCAGCTCACCACCGCTGGTTTCTCCGTGGTAGCGGGAGACTCTCACCGAATCAAGCTCATGCACAAACGACAACCGACGCATCAGGTCGGCGGTAAAAACAAGTGCTCCATTCATCACGGCGAGTACCAGCCAGTCGTCCCCGGAACATTCCTTGTTCAGCTCATCGGAGACACGCTCGACGGCAGCTGAGATCTGATCGGCATCAAATACCAGTTGCCAGGACTCTGGTTTCATGGTTCTGCCGGTGGGTTCGCGATGTGCAGCGTAGAGGTGGGGAAAGCGATTTCAGCACCGTGCTCACTGATGATATTGTTGATCTGCAGCAACACCTTTTCCTTGATCTGGTGATACTCAACCCAGTTGGTGGTGTGCGTAAACGTGTAGATGAAAAAATCAATCGACGACGGCCCGTACTCATTGAAATTCACGATCAGGGTTCGGTTGTCGGTATCCGTGTCTGGATGATCGATCAGCATTTGTCGCACCGCATCAACGATGGACTTTAACTGCTCGACATCGTCATAGCGCAATCCGATTGTCTCGTAGATGCGACGGTTCCGCATTCGAGAAGGGTTCTCCACCGCAATGCTGGCGAAGACGGAATTCGGCACGTACAACGGACGTTGATCGAACGTTCTGATCATGGTCAGGCGCCATCCGATGATTTCCACTGTCCCCTCAATGTCCCTGTCCGGGCTTCGAATCCAATCACCGACTGCAAAGGGACGGTCCAGGTAGATCATGAGGCCACCAAAGAAGTTTGCGAGCAGATCACGCGCAGCGAAGCCAACGGCGATACCCCCGACGCCACCAAACGCCAGCAATCCCGAGATTGAGACTCCCAGGGTCTGCAATACGGTCAGTGCTCCAGTGATCAGAACCGATATCCTGAGCAGTTTGCCAACCATGGTCGCGGTGGTGACATCTACACCCTGATGGATGAACCGCTTCTCGGCTTCACGAATGAAGCTGATCAGGAACAGTACCAGTACGCCCACCACCATCACATAGCGGATGGGATCGATCATTTCGCGGAAGCCCGTATCCGCACGCAAGGAAATCACGTCTGCAGCCCAGGCGATCCCCACCACCCAGATCAGGAAGCGCAGCGGTTTTCGAATTGAAGCCAGCAGAGCGTCATCCCAGACCGTCCGAGTCGCTTCTACCTTCGCCTCGAGCCGGTTCAGCAACCGACTGATCAGGAAATTACCCACCAGGGTCGCGAAGACGATGACGAACACCAGCACGATGTCGGGCTGGGTGAGCAGATCTAGAATTTCGGTGTTCTGGTCCATGAGAATCCGCTTCAGGTCGCGCGCTAATTCACCATATCTGCACTTGAATGTAAATCAGAGAGCGATGCCAGAGTTACGGGAATTCAACCCCCGACCCCGAAAAACCCCTCCATCAGTTCTTGAAAGATGACCGTGCCTGTATATAATAACAGCCTGTATATATACACAGAACCATTGCATGCAAAACCTGACCCCGCGACAAACCCAGGTACTCGACCTCATCAAGCGACATATCGACGATACGGGATATCCGCCCACACGTGCCGACATTGCCAAGGAATTGGGGTTTCGCAGCGCCAATGCGGCAGAAGAGCACCTTCGTGCACTTGCCCGCAAGGGGGCCATTGAGATCATCCCAGGCACCTCTCGCGGCATCAAGCTGCCCGAGTCGCTGGGCGTTCCCATTGTTGGACGGGTCGCGGCAGGTAACCCCATCCTCGCGCAGGAACACATCGAGGACTATTGCGAGATTCCACCCTCGTTCTTCCGTCCGGCTGCAGATTTCATGCTGATGGTTCGTGGCGACAGCATGGTCGAAATCGGCATCCATGATGGTGACCTGCTCGCTGTGCACAAGACCAGCGATGCCAACAATGGTGACATTGTAGTCGCCAGGATTGACAATGAAGTCACTGTGAAGCGGTTGCAGCGGGGTCGACAGAAACACCAGGTCACACTACTTCCGGAGAATGCAGAGTACTCACCGATAGAAGTCGACCTCAGAACGCAGGATTTTGCCATCGAAGGCATCAGTGTCGGTCTGATGCGGCACTGATCACGCACTGTGGCTGAGCAGTCCTGAACTAAGAGCAGTCCTGATCCCAAGAAAGTCCTTAACCTACGGACCTGAACCTGGAACCGTTCCTGGATCTGCCAATAAAGAATCGAACCCGGAACAGATCAAGCAGTCGCCTTCTTCCTGGCAGCTGCTTTCTTTTTCGATTTGGGCTTGGTCTTACGTTTGACTTTCGGTTTGTCGGTGACAACCCATTTACCATTCAAATAGTCGGCTCGCCAACCCGATGGTTTGCCGTCATCTTCTGACATGACGTAGTGTTCCTTGGACTTCCGCGCGAATTTGACCAACGTTCTGCGGCCACCTGAATCTTCAGCGGGTGCGCGCATGAGAAACTCGTACTTCGGATCAATCTCGTTCTGATGCGGAATCAACTCATCCACATAGGGCGCGCGCGTCTCACGATTCTTGGGAAACTGGCTTGCAGCCAGGAAAATACCCGCGGCACCGTCGCGCAGGATATAGGAGTCTTCGACCTTCTGACACGCAAGCTCAGGCATGGGAACCGGGTCCATCTTGGGTGGCGCCGGTTCGCCGTTTCGCAATAGTTTCCGTGTGTTCTTGCAGTCATCCGACGAGCAAGCAAAGTACTTCCCGAATCGCCCCGTCTTGAGCTGCATTTCAGCGCCACACTTGTCACACTTAATGATCGGGCCGTCGTAACCCTTGATCTTGAAACGACCGTTTTCGATATCGAACCCTTCACAATCAGGGTTGTTTCCACATACATGCAGCTTGCGATTCTCATCGATAAGGTAACTGCTCATTGCAGTGTCGCAACGTGGGCAACGACGCATGTTCCTCAGGATACGCGACTCTTCTTCCTCGTCCGCATCAACGCTGACCACCTCATCACCTGAAATCAGGTTGATCGTTGTCTTACAACGCTCTTTGGGTGGCAGTGCGTACCCGGAACACCCGAGGAACACACCGGTACTGGCTGTCCTTATCTGCATCAGTCGGCCACAGGTCGGGCATTCGATGTCGGTCATGGTGGGATCGTTGGCCCGCATGCCATCATCGGAACCCGCTACATCGAGTTTCTGTTCAAAGTCGACAAAAAATTCGTCAAGTACGGACTTCCACGAACTTTCGCCATCCGCAATTTTGTCGAGGCGTTCCTCCAGACCTGCGGTAAAGCCGTAGTCCATCAGATCATTGAAGTTCTCAGTCAGACGGTCGGTGACCACATCGCCAATCTTTTCCGCGTAGAACCGGCGGTTATTCAACGTCACGTAACCGCGGTCCTGGACCGTCGATATGATGGATGCGTAGGTTGACGGGCGCCCGATGCCCCGCTTCTCGAGCTCTCGAACCAGGCTCGCCTCGCCGTATCGAGGTGGTGGTTTTGTAAAGTGCTGGGAAGGCAATAGCTCCACCAGCTTCAGCAGTTGACCTTCCTCGAACTCCGGCAACGGCGTGTCATCATCACCCCGGGATGCGGATGGCTGTACCCGGGTATAACCGTCGAACCTGAGTATCCGGCCCCGAATACGCAATTGCAGATCTGCAGCTTTCACCAGAACGGTCGTGCTCGTGTATTCCGCGTCCGGCATCTGACAAGCGACAAATTGCCGCCATATCAATTCGTAGAGACGTTCTGCATCCCGTTCCATGTTCCTGAGTTGTGTGGACGACACACTGACGTCCGAGGGCCGAATCGCCTCGTGTGCTTCCTGAGCACCTTCCCGATTACTGTAGGAGCGAGGTTGTTCCAGCAGGTATTTACTGCCGTACTCGGAATCAATCATGTCCCTGACAGCGGTGATCGCATCCGCCGAGAGGTTGGTTGAGTCTGTTCTCATATACGTGATGTACCCGGCCTCATAGAGACGCTGGGCGAGCATCATGGTTTTCTTGACGCCGAAACCCAGGCGTGTACTTGCAGCCTGTTGCAGCGTCGAGGTGATATAGGGTGCAGTCGGCCGAGTCTTGGTGGGTTTATCCTCGCGACTTTCTACCAGGAAATCGGCGCCGTTCAGTCGTGAAAGAGCGTCGTCGGTTTGATCCTTGCTGCTGGGCCGGAAGTTCTCACCTTTGTCTTTGACCACCTGAAATTTGATGGCCGCATCCTCCGCGTCGCTTTCCTGACGCAGTCGAGCAAAGACCTCCCAATATTCCTCTGGGATAAACGCGCGAATCTCACGCTCGCGTTCTACAATAAGCCGGACCGCCACCGACTGCACACGACCTGCGGACAGCCCCCTGGCTACCTTCGCCCAGAGCAGCGGCGACACCATGAATCCTACGACACGATCAAGAAACCTTCGTGCCTGTTGGGCGTTGACCATATCGGTGTTGATCTCGCCAGGTTCAGAGAACGCCTCCTGGATGGCGCGCTGTGTAATTTCGTTGAACACCACCCGCCGAAACTTGCTGTCTTCCCCGCCGATCGCTTCCTTCAGGTGCCACGCGATAGCCTCACCTTCGCGATCCAGGTCTGTCGCCAGGTATATCTCATCTGCATTTTTGGCCAGTTTCTGCAGCTCCGAGACAACATTCTGTTTCGCGGGCAGAATCTCATATCGCGCATTCCAATCGTTGTGGGGATCAATACCCATTCGATTGACCAGTTGCTTGCGCGCCTTCTCCTTCTTATAGGCAGCCTTCTTCTGTGGCGCCATCTTTCGGGTTTTGGCCGCCTCTTTCGCACGAGCCTTAGGATCCGAGTTCCCAGACCCGCTCGTCGGCAAATCACGGATATGACCGACGCTGGATTTGACGATGTAGTCATCACCCAGATACTTGTTGATCGTTTTCGCCTTGGCCGGCGACTCGACTATGACGAGAGACTTGCCCATCTGGCCCTGTGTTTCTCCATGTCCTGTGACCACATTCATCGGGTCACAATCAAAAAATTCAAATACCCACACTAACTGATAGGTACACAAACACCGGTCACCTTACGTTCATTGGACGACCTCCTTTTTACTTTACGCAGATCGTTGTGTGAATTGTCAAGCGTCGCCCGGACAGCCGGTACAGATCAGCTTCCGCATCCGTCGTGTCAGGCGAAGTGTCAATGAGTAGGGCGTTCAAGGCAGGATTTCAGGAAGCGGATCACCAGATCAGCACTGATCTGATCAGCATGCTCGTGCCAGTATACTGTTAACTGGTATGACTTTTCCTCGACCTTGACGATACCACTCGGCATCGTTATGAGTTCTTCCGCGACGTAACTCGCGAATCCGTCAGGCGTCGGAGGATCTCCGATCCAGCGCCACTCACCACCGACCCGGACAATCTCCCAGTCTACCAAAGGCATGGATCGCCAATCCCTGGGTCTCGGCCGTGGCAGACGCCAAGCCGCCACCGATAGTTCCCTTGCTAACGGTCTCCCTGTGCCGCTGATATAACGATCAGGGTCGGGGTCAGGATCCTCGACTTTGACAAGATCGACTCGAAGACCCGCGGCCCTCGCCATCTGCCTGATCTGAGAGAGCGCACGCTGGTGCTTTGATGGAATGATTGAAACGATCGGGGCAACAATCAGGGCAACCACCAACGCGATAAAGAAATATGTCAACTGATCCTCCGACCTCTTTTTCGAAACCACCCAAATTCCAACGGTTGGTCCATTAACACGAAACTCCTAACGGATTATGGATGTATAAACGAGCCATCTTGGAATTGCTGAATTTACGTTTCACCCTGTTGAGCTTGCCTTCGCATCGCTGTTAAATCCACTCCATGCGTATCTTATGCCTCAAACACACGACGAGGCACTCTGGAAACAGCACGGGGATGGGACATGAGTGACTACGAACACATACTTGTCGGCGTCGATCTGACGGAAGAATCAAAACTGGTCGCGGCTCGTGCCGTAGCCTTGGCCAACGCATTTGAGGCACGTCTCAGTTGTGCACACGTCATCGAACCACTAAGCCTAGCCTATGGTGGCGACATCCCTATGGATCTCACAACGATCCAGGAACAGATACAGGAGACGGCGAAAGTCCACCTTCAGGAATTTTCGGCTCAGATGGGTATCGCGGAAGAAAACCAGCATCTGATTTTCGGGCGCCCCGAAACCGAAATTGACGCCATCGCTGCAGATATTGGTGCTGATCTTATCGTCGTCGGTTCTCACGGACGTCACGGTCTGGCGTTAATTCTGGGTTCCACTGCCAACGGTGTACTGCATGGCGCTCCCTGCGATGTTCTCGCTGTGAGAGTTGGCCTCAAGGAACTGAGCTGATCTTGCCTGTCCACCGGACCCTTTATGCAGGAAAGACGCTTTCACTGCTGGGTATAGCTCTCACTCTGATCCTGTGGGGTGAAAGTTCTGTTGCCGCATTCTCAGAGGCTGCCGGGGCTCGTTTCGACGAACGTCAGCAATACCGACAGGCGATTGATGCGCTTCGTCAGGGCCGCCGCTCTGAGGCGCGTCGTCTCTCTGCACAGCTGACCGACTATCCACTGTTTCCCTACCTCGAGTACTACCGTCTCGTGTACTCGATGAATCATCAGACACCCCAGGAAATCAATGCTTTTGTTACGCAATACGCAGATACTCCCCTTGTGGGACCTTTGCAGCGATCGTGGCTCACTTCACTGGCGCGTCGGGGACGATGGCAAACGTTTGCTGATCATTATGACGCCGACATCGCATCCACGACACTGACATGTCGATATGCACAGTCCCTCTATCAGACCTCCCAGATTGAAAAAGCCCATGAAGTCGCCGAACGCTTGTGGCTCAAAGGCAGCTCACAACCCGATGAATGTGATGAACCCTTCAAGAAACTACGTGACCGGGACGATTTCGAGGAACTCGCGTGGAAACGCGTCGTACTTGCGATGGCCGTCCCCAACACCAGCCTCGCAACCTATCTGAATCGTTTTCTGTCCGACAGGGACCGCCAACTTGCAACCTTACTGAGACAGATACACCGACGCTCGACCCTCGTGGTGGGGCACAAAAAGCTGACCGTTGACGACAAACGCAGCCGTGAAATTATCCAGCATGGCATCAAGCGTCTTGCCCGGCAGAATGGGACGGATGCCCTCGATGCACTCAACCACTACAGCCACTACCAGTTCACACAGGACGAGCTCAACTCGTTGTATGAGCAGATCGCGAGGCAACTGATCGTTCAGCGCGATCCGAACAATACAATTCCCCTGTTGCCCTTCGATATCAGTGGAGACGCAGATCTGCAGTCCAGGCTGATCAGGCTTTCGCTGTTCCGGCTCGACTGGAACGCGGTCATCGGGGGCATCGACGCGTTACCCATGGAAATGCAGTCCACACCCCGGTGGCAATTCTGGCGTGCACGTGCCCTGACTTCACGCGAAGGTCTACGTCACGGCGCTGAAGACATTGGGCAGCCAGGTATCGAGGGCCACATCGAACAAAACCGGCAGGAAGCACATCGTCTGCTGGTGCGGTTGGCCGTGCAACGCGATTTCTACGGTTTCAGGGCGGCCGACCTGCTGTCCTCAGAGTACAATTTTGCCGATGTACCCGGCGATATCTCTCGCGATCAATTACTCTCGCTGGAGGCGACCCCCGGAATACAACGCGCCTTCGAATTGCTCGCCCTTGGTGAGATAAGTCACGCGCGACGTGAATGGCACAGTATGACCACACAGTTCAGTACCCGCGAGAAGGAAATTGCCGCGCGTGTCGCTGCCAAATGGGGTTGGCATCATCAGGCTATCCGCTCCGCTGTAGACGCGCGCTCATGGGATGCACTTGCCATCCGGTATCCCATCGCTTTCGAGGATGATTTCCTCAGCAACGCTCGCCGATGGGATATACCCGTGACACTCAGCCTGTCCGTTGCCAGGCAAGAGAGTATGTTCATGTCGGACGCCCGATCTCCAGCAGGTGCACTTGGCGTCATGCAGGTTATGCCGGCAACAGCACGCCTGACCGCCCGCCGTTTTGGCGTGAGTCACAAACATCAGGATCAGTTGCTCGATGCGAACCACAATATCAACCTGGGGTCGGCCTATCTTGGGATGATGCTGAGACGTTTCGACAACAATCGAATAGTCGCCAGCGCCGCGTACAACGCAGGCCCTGGTCGCGCAGACCGATGGATAAAACACCAGCTACCAGTCGATGTCTGGATCGAGACCATCCCGTTTACCGAGACCCGCAACTATGTACAACGCGTGCTGATGGGGGCTGCGATCTACTCAAGACACATCGGCGAACCCCAACCACTGATTTATGAACACGAGCTGGGATTGTTTTCTGAAGGACAGCCACCTCAGTTGGCCGACAGTGACGACCAGAACCCAGACGCCACTACCCTGTAATCGCTTGCATGTCAGTAAATCAAACCATGCAGATGACCGACATCGGAGCAAACCTGACCCACGACAGCTTTGATGCAGATCGTGATGAAGTTGTGCGTCGTGCCAGAGAGCTTGATATCGACATGGTAATTACCGGCGCCGACCCCGTTGGAAGTGAACGCGCCATTGAACTTGCCGAACAATACCGGTGTCGATGCACTGCGGGTATACATCCGCATCACGCAGACACTGCCGACGAGCATGCACTGACCAGGATTGCTGAAATGTCGAATCATCCCCTGGTCTGCGCGGTCGGAGAGACGGGACTCGACTATTTCAGGGACTTTTCGCCGCGCGACGCACAGCGGATGGTCTTCCAGGCGCATCTCGAAATCGCCGCGAAGAATGGCCTGCCGCTCTTCCTTCACGAACGTGACGCATCGGAGGACTTCATCAACATCCTCGAACAACACCGATCGCACCTCAATTATATTGTTGTGCACTGTTTCACCGGTTCCGCTGAGGCGCTGGCCGCCTATATTGAATTGGACTGCCATATAGGCATCACCGGCTGGCTTGCAGACGAACGTCGTGGTCAGCACCTGATCCCGCTGATTGAGACCATTCCACTGGATCGCCTGATGATAGAAACTGATGCGCCCTACCTGATGCCCAGAAACATCAAGCCAAAACCGAAAGATCGGCGCAATGAACCCGCGTACCTGCCCTGGGTCTGTCAGGCGGTTGCCAATGCGACCGGTGAGTCAACCGATGAGGTTGCGTCACGTACGCACGAGAACGCCCAGCGGTTTTTCGGCCTCAGCTGATGCAGGTCACTCTTTTCGGTACTTATGGCTGCCACCTCTGTGAACAGGCGCTTGCGCTTATCAGAGAGGTACAAAGTGAGCTGAACCTGACCATAGAAGAGGTTGATATCGCCAACGATGACGAACTGGTGGACCGTTATGGCATTCTTATCCCGGTACTGCGACACGACGGTCGTGAATTGAACTGGCCGTTTGATCAAGCCGATCTCAAACGATTTCTGACAGTAGATGCTGAGGGCGAGCGGAAGTGAACCCGACAGTGCAACTGGCTTCGAAGAACGTCCGCATCGCTGTGATCTGCGGAGGCAGCTCGAATGAAGCGGAAGTCTCACGTGTGTCGGGTACTGGGGTTGCTGACGCACTGCGCGAGAACTACACAGACGTCACCGTCCTGGAGCTCAATGCAGGACTGACAGCCGCGCTGCAACAACTCAATCCAGACGTCGTGTTTCCAATACTCCACGGACCACCTGGTGAGGATGGAACGATTCAGGGCTTCCTCGAAATCCTGAATATCCCTTATGTGGGCAGCGGTGTTCATGCAAGTGCGGTCGCCATGGATAAACCAGGTGCGAAGCTGGTGTTCGCAAACGCAGGGCTACCGCTCGCAGCCCAGGTGATTGTCGATGTGGACGATGACATCGACGAGACAGTGGCCGTCATAGACCGGCAGCTGGGTACCGACGTCGTCATTAAACCGGCGAATCAGGGCAGCGCGTTGGGCGTTCAGTTCGCCCGCAATCCCCAGGAAATCCGAGAAGCGATCCAAGCCGCAAGAAACACCTATGGTCTAGTACTCGTTGAATCCTGTATCGAGGGACGTGAAATCACGGTCGGCGTTCTCGACACCAAAACGCGACCGATCGCGTTTCCGGTGATCGAAATCGTCACTCCGGATACAACCTGGTATGACTTCGAGCATCGTTATACGCAGGGCCTCAGTGAGCACATTGTACCGGCACATCTACCCGACAACACCTTGACCAGACTCCAGGAAATGGCAATCCGGGCGCATGTTGCCCTTGGCTGTCGCGACCTTTCAAGAGCAGACTTCGTGGTCAGTGACGACCGGGAAGTGCTGCTCGAGGTGAATACGCTACCGGGCATGACGCCTACCAGTTTGTACCCCGATGGCGCCGCTGCCTGGGGTCTCGACTTTGCGTCCCTGATGGTTCACCTCGCTGAACGGGCGATGGGCAGAGTTGGGACGCAGTAGACGGGCGAAACACGCCCACAAAAAAGGCGCCTTTCGGCGCCTTTTTGTTTCAAAGGACGAGGAATGAACTAGAGGTCGTAACCTCGCTCATTGTGTTGGTTCAAATCCAGTCCTTCTGTTTCTTCATCCTGCGACACGCGTAGTCCCAGCATAACGTCGACAAGCTTGAGCAGGATATATGTGGCGATGGCCGTATACACGCCGCTCACCAGGACACCCATGACCTGCACGCCGACCTGGTTGCCCATCGTCACGCCCTCTGCATAACCCTGACCGCTGAAGATACCGAGACTGGCACTGGCAAACACACCCGCCAGAACAGTACCCAGTGCGCCGCCAACACCGTGTACCGGCATCACGTCAAGTGAATCGTCGATGTGCAGCTTCTGTTTCAGAATGTTGGTTGCGTTGAAACAGATGAATCCTGCTGCGATACCAATGACCAGGCCGCCTGCAGGACCAACGAAACCAGACGCTGGAGTAATCGTTCCGAGTCCGGCGACCATTCCAGTGACCGCACCCAGCGCGCTGGGTTTACCAAATCGAACCCACTCGCAGACCATCCATGTCAACGCACCTGCGGATGCAGACATGTGAGTCACCAG
>NTKD01000046.1 GCA_002457275.1 OM182 bacterium MED-G24 | reverse complement strand
TGTTCAAGTATGTAGCTGCCGGGATACTTGACGAAAAGCTGCCGATGGAACTGGCCCTGTTTGTGCATTTTGGCGCACGGTGCATGCGGATTCCGGGTAGCGATGCCCCAGTGACGCTTGTTGTGACTCAGTTCCAACACCAGGAGAGCAAAGTCCACAATCGTGAAAAGGGAGAAGCGGTGATGTCGTTCCTGGTCCGTGGACACGTCACAGATCGGGAAGCGATATGGCCGCTGGTGCGCAATTTCTACAGCGTCATAGATGCTGTCAATGCTGAACGGAATCATCTATCCGAATTCAATCTGTCTGACTTCAGGGTCTTGACCTATGACCGCCTGCGGCTTCTGACGACGTTTCTCGAAGCCGTTATTTACTACGAGACGGTGATCGCGGGCAATTTCCGCATTGACACACCAAGGCTCACCCAGGATCCGCACAAAGGTGATCACATTCGTGACTTCATGCTGCCACCGGAAACTGCACGCGCCGAGTCAGTATGAGTTCAGAGTTTTCCGTCCGGTTGAAACGTGATGCGGCGTCGACTGTCGACATCAAAAAAATACAGCAACGATGGCCCTGGGGTTTTGTGGAAGACCCGATACCAGAGCTCGCGAAGGACTTGGCCGCGTTGCAACAGAATGAGATTGAGGGTCTCGCCGCAACGCTGAGCGACGGTCTTGGAAATGTCTCATCAAAGTTTGTTCGGGACATGCTGGTTGTTGGCACCCATCGATCTCGCTCGGTCAACCTGACCGGGATTGCTGGCGCGCTGGGGGAGGGCATCGAAATGCATGCCAGTCACAAGCGACTAAGCCGCAATCTCGCGCTTCTGGGCGATCATATCCGGGATTTTCTTTTGCAGGATTCCAATACGGGGTGAACATGCCTTCTTACCTGAACCCAAGTCACTGGCAGGACCTCAAAAGGTCCTTTGACGAAAATGGCTTTGTCATCCTGCGGGGCTACTGTTCCGGGGATGAAGTTGATGAGATGCGGACCCATCTCCATGAAGTCCATGAGCGTGCGGCGTCAGACAAGATTGCGATTGGCAGCATGAAAAGCCTGGACGCGATGCACCCGTGGTTTCAACGTTACCTGCTTGAAGGAGAACATATCCCGCTGATCAAGTATCTGATCGACGATGGACTGTCGCCCGACAACGTCTCGTGGATCTCAAAGCCGAAGGGAGTGGATCGCACTTTTCCGCATTTTGATGCGCTGGGCACGTACCGAATCCCCGCGGCCGGCGCGTCACTCTGGGTCGCGCTGGACGCCATGGACCTGGGTAATGGTTGCCTGCACTACGAGCGAGGATCACACCTCAATATCTTCAAGGAAGCCTATCCGCTGCCGGGCTACGATGAGACCAACGATCGCATCGAGCCCGTTGTTGTGCAACCCGGCGATGCTGTGATCCACAGCGCGCGTACTGTGCATTTCAGCATTGACCCTGTGGATTACTCACGACCTCGTAACGCGATGGTGTACGTCTACTGGGGTGCTTCTTCAACAGTGGACAAGAAGCGGTCGGCCCGGTCGAATGCACGGGCCGAACTTCAGTCTATCGTCCTATAGCTCACCAGAACTATTCCTCATCCTCGTGCAGGACCACGGTGCCTGCATCACCATCGATGGTAATGGTCTGGCCGTGTTTGATACGGGTCGTCCCGTTCCCTACGCCGAGTACCGCTGGAATACCATATTCACGCGCGACGATTGAGCCATGGGCCAGGATACTACCCATATCTGTGACCAGCCCCACAGCATGTGCAAACAACTGTGTCCATGCCGGTGTGGTCAACGGTGACACTAGGATACTGCCAGGTTCCATCTTGTCGAAATCGCTGGCCCCCAAAATAACGCTGGCTTTGGCTGTGATCCTTCCGGAGCTCACCGCAAATCCGCGCATGGTATCGCTGTTTTCATCGTTGAGGATCTGAGTTTCCTTGAATGAAACGCCCGGATCTTCGCGAGCTTCCTCCGGTACAGTGCCGGGTGGATGATGTCGCTTGCGTGCCTCTCGCAGTTCCCGAAGCTCCGCTGCCTGTTTCCCAAGTTCGGGTATGGCGTTGCCTTCTGCGCGTGCCTCAATGGCACGTTCCAGTTCTTCGGTCACCGTGTAGAAGGTATCCTCCTCGGTGAGGAAGGTCCCCGCCTCAACCATCCTTCGGCCCAGTTCAAAAGCCATGGGGCGGAGCACCGACCAGTTGTAGCCAAAGTGGAACGCAACTTCTTCGCGGATGTAGTTGTATCTTCGTGCAAGCCACAGGCGGTGCCTGAACTGCCAGTACTCGAGCCCGGAGAGCAGATCTGACACCTCCGCAAACTTCTCTTCGCGCACCTTCGCGGCACGCTCTTCCTGTTGCCTCGGGTGATAGTCCGTATCGCTCGCCATCACCTTCAACGTTGCAAACAGGGCAGATGGGTCTTCGACCTGTGTCGGCTCAACGAAGTCCATGCTGTAACCCTGATGGCCGTATGCCGCGAGGTATTCATCGATTGAAGCCACAACACCAGCCGCTTCGGGTTCGTCACGCAGTGCCTGCATCAGAAACTTGCTGGGTGTGACGATCACCAGATAGCTCAGTGCTTCGCTGGCGCGAATGACCTTCGCAATCTCGAACAGGTCCTTGTTTGACTGCATGGTCTTGGATTCGATACCGGACAAAAACTGACCGCTGATGAAGTTGTGGTCCGGCAGGTTTTCCGCGAGGAAACACTGCAATTGGTCGTCTGTGGATTTGGCAACGCCGAAGGAGTGCGAGGCGTTGCTGGACCAGTAGTAACCTTCTTCGATGCCCATCTCACGAATGCCCTCTAGGAGGGTTTCGTCACTGGCTGTGGTCACATCTACCTTGGCCCATTTTTCTTTGGTGCCGATCAACCGGGGTTTGGTGACCTCGTGGAACTCACCCAACTGCTTTTCATTGAACGCAGTTTTGGTGGCGAACATGTAGGTCGGGTTTTCCGATGGTGGCATCGTAACCTGGTGCGCGAAGTCCTCGATGTTCTGGGATGCCTCGAACTTCGTGAAGGCTGATTGTTCATGGTCCGTCAGCGAAGACACCATCAGGCGCATATCGCTTTCTTCCTGTTGTGCCACTTCCGGGTTGGGTGCCTGCATCTTCCTGGCGGCGTTCCTGACCGTCTTCATCGCTTCTTTTTTTGCATCTTCCGAAAGCGTGGCCTTGGCCTCTGCCTGTTCGATCTCTGCTTCGGTCGCTGGCTTGGCTTCGGCCTCCGCCTTGCGCCGGTCATGAATCTGCGGGAAGTCAAAACGCTGGAACGCGTATCCGTTCAAGGTCATGAACATTGCGCCCCCACCGACCATGATGCTCTTGTCCTTGCGCGTGGATTCGAGACCCTCTGTCAGGTAGAGCTCCTCAAACAAGGGGCAGATCGGGTCCGGCATGTTTTCGACGATCTGTCGCCGGGACATGAACTGCGCCGGTGGCCGGGGTGTCCAGTCCACCTCGATGGGTTTCACGGGCAGGTTGGTGATGGGGCGACTCTGCAGCAGATGCAGTTTGCCTCCAGTGTACGCCCACTCGATATCCTGGGGCAGCCCGTCATAGAGTTGTTCAATCGAAAGCGCCGTCGCGGCGAGTTCGGTGATCATGGCATCCGAGAGTGACGAGACTTCTCGCTCGGCGTCGGAGATGTCCTCCAGGCGAACACCCTGATCCCCGTCGGAAACAATCTTCTGTTCCTTCGGTCCGATCATCGTTTCCTTTGCCGACCGCGAATCGCGGTCGACGATGTAGGTGTCCGGTGTGACCTGACCACTGACGACCGCTTCACCGAGACCGAAACTGGCATTGATGATCATCTCACTGCGTTCACCGGAGGCCGGGTTGGCGGTGAACAGGATGCCGGATACCTCGGAAGGCACCATCAATTGCGTGACCACTGCCATCGCAACTTCGGATGAGGGAATACCATTCTGATGCCGATAGCTGATGGCCTGCGTGGTCCACAGTGATGCCCAGCAGTTACGTACAGCCGCAACAACTTCATCGGGACCGCGAACATTGAGGTACGTTTCCTGCTGACCGGCAAACGAGAGTCCAGGCAGGTCTTCAGCGGTAGCAGACGAACGCACCGCCACAGGCGGGTTGCCGACATCGTGATCGTTGACCATCTCGGCGTAGGCTTCGCGGATGGACGTATCCAGGTCGGCCGACATGTCACCGCCAGCGAACAACTGCTGGATGGCGTTGGAGGCCGTCTCGAATGAGGCACGACCTTCGACCACCTCAGGCTTTGCCAGCGAAAGGATCTCATCCTGCATGTTGTTGGCATCGACAAAGGAACGATACGCGGCAGTGGTGACCAGAAATCCACCTGGTACGGCGAAACCGGCATTGGTCATTTTTGCCAGTGATCGGCCCTTGCCACCGACAACTTCCAGGGCATCGTTCGTTGTGTTCAGACCAGCAGTAAAGACGGACATTCTAGCTCCGAGGTAGGAAAGCAAAAGAGGGGTTCCTGGGACTTGCCCGAAGAAGCCAGCATTCTAGTGGTTCAACTATGGTGCGTTAATAGTTGCTGACGCGCCTGACGTCAGGTATCCCCCCAAAACCAGCACGTATCAGCTGGCGCCGTTGTGCCTGACTCGAGGGGCCTATGTGCATACCAGTTAACTATAGATAATGTAAAGTTAACGCAGCTTTAATGGAACCTAACATAACTAGAGATCGTTAAAGTAGGAATATTGAAAAAGCTACCTCAGGGGCGCACCGCGTGGATCTGGATCATCGCGTCAATCGCGATTTTCAGCGCGTACTTCACAGCGCTATGGTTCATCGAACAATCCTCCGACGAGGTCTCTTTGCTGTTGCGCATCGGGTTGTTGAGTGTCGCGTTGATCGCGTTTGCCGTTCTCGCATGGTGTCTGGGACATTGTCCATGTCGCGCTCCTGGCCATCGTTGTTGCTGAAATCGTGCACGACGCCACCATATTGTGACTGGATACCATCGTGACCGCGCCTGACCGTCGTCTGAGCAACAATATTCGAACGTTGCGTTTTCTCGCAGGTGAGATGACGCAGAGTGAACTGGGACAACGTATCGGTGTTACACGTCAGACCATTGCAGCGATCGAGGCGGGTAAATACTCGCCCAGTCTGGAAGTAGCGTTTCGTATCGCGGAGACCTTTGCAAAGCCACTGGATGAGGTCTTCGGCTGGGAGGAGGCTTGAGCAGAATTGCCTGAAGTTGTTGGTCCTGGTTGTGCTCCTGACCGGTGACGCGAGTCTGGATTTCAGTTCATATACATCGAGGCATATTGGAGCGTGCATCTGACCATGGCATTGCCGTTCCTCTCCGAGTAGTAAATGGACAACGCCGGTCGCCGGGCTGGATGCTTACCGGGTACCCCTGACAGTGGTCCACTCGTGTCGACTCCAGAGATAGTGAACGATGCAGATCATTGATAGTGGCACGCTGGCCTTTGCCGCTCACCACGCCTTGAAAGACCAGGTGAAATATCCGCTCACGTATCAGCTGCCGTTGATGATTCTGAAGATTTTCAATGAGTCCAATGATTGCCTCGTGGTTTTCTGGGATGGTGAGGACCTGTGGAAACGAGAACTGTGGCGCGATTACCGGAATCGACCGGAGATCTGGGAGGAGGCCAGCCTGTTCCATTTCAATACGGCCTTCAAGGTTTTGAATGCCCTCGGCGTCGTGCAGTTTCGCACACGGGGTGTCGAGGTGGACGAACAGGTTGCTGCGCTGGTGCATGCGCTGGATGGTAGCGAACCGTTGCTGATTCGTTCCGACGACAAGGACTTCATGCAGCTGCTCTCAGACACCACATGGATGCATGGTCGCGTCAGAGGCATTGTCCGGTGAGGATGTTCCAAGGATTCTGAATGTTGCCGTCGATCAGATGGTTGATCTGCTGGCGCTCACCGGAGACAAGGTGGATGAGATACCCTCGTGGCATCGGATGCCGAGGCGCTGCGCATCATTCATCACTGCGGCCACATTCCGGACTGGCTCTATCGCGACGGTCCTCCTTCGAATATTCTGCGGTTGATCGCGCGGTCGAAGGAGCAATTCCTAGTCAACCTGCAGTTGCTGGATCTTACCTCCGAGTCACCTGCGCCGGATACCGTGGCAATCGAATTGTTGCCCGATGTGAATGGGTTTGGAGACGCTCAGACGGCAACGAAGATGGGCGGGCAATTCAAGATAGATCACCTGACAGACGATTCGATGACACCCCTGCTTGAATGTGGACTGCGGAGCCTGGAATGTCTGACGTCAGCCGGTGTACTGAAGTGAACGCATATTCGGGCTAGCGCTTCATGGGAAGGCTGACGCCGGATTCCTGCTCGAACGCTGACACGTGTTTCATGGCGCGCATGACCTTCTCCACTTCATCCTGTTTATCGATGTAACCCGGCACAACGCCCTGCTGGGTGAGAATGGCGAATCGAGCAGAATTTCGGTCGAGTGCTTCCTGGGGAACCCTGCCTATGAAATCTTCTGTCACACGCAGGATCGAGCGCACCATCAGCAGATGTACGCTGGCACGAATACCAGGTACCTGACGTGAGTAGGCCCCGTGCCAGGTGCTGCCGTGGAAGACGATCAGCGAGCCTGCCGGTGCATACACGGGGACTGCATCCCGGTTGCCTTCGATCTGGTTCTCGTGCGGCTCAGGATTACGAGCCCACTTATGGCTGCCAGGTACAAACGCCGTACTACCGGTTTCGCGGTTGAAGTCCGTCAACGCATAGATGCATTTGCACAGCAGTGGCTGCTTGGGTTGAGGTGACGGGAGTCGGGTATCTGTGTGCAGAAAAAAGGGTGTGGTCTCCGGTCCTTTAAAAAAGGCAGCCAGGGATGACAGGACGACGTCGTAACCACAGAGATGCGTCGACGCGGCGAGCAGGGCTGGATTCATCAGCGCTTCCTCGAACACCGGGTCTTCCAACAGAAGTGCCTTCAAGGTGTCGCCGACAGGGGTGTCCTGTCGTGTCCTGCCAGCTTCAAGGTCAGGTCGATTGCCGTTGCGTTCCTCGGCGATATCTTGACAGATGGACAGCATCCGCTCGGTGAGGTAGTTGGGATTTGCGATAGCGGGTGGAATGACCGTGAACCCGTTGGTGTCGAGATCATCGATGTAGGATGCGAGACCAAGATCGGCGATCTCTTTGCCAAGAATGGCATCATTGGGATGGGCGTTGGCGTTGACGATCATGGTGCGGGTTTCTGCGAATTGGGATGATTAGGTATGGAGGTTTCGATTGGCGGGAGGGAGCGGTACCTGCTCGCGGGAACGCTGTGAATACGTCCCCCTATTCATTTTTAAATAGGGCTCGATTTCGGACGTACTGTCCTCTCTTCGCCCCTCGAGCAGGTACCGCTCCCTCCTGCTGAAGGATGTGACACAATCAAGCCATGGTTCCTCCGGTTGTCTCAGCCGCCCGCTCTCGGTACTCGCTGCAGCTTCCACACCTTGTTGTTGAATACCGCGTTCATTCGGCGAGTCTGGAATTTCCATTCCCCATCTACACAGCGGAACTCATCTTCCCACTCGTTGATGCCAATGGGCGCAGAGACGGGTGCTGGTCTACCCTGCAGGTCGCCATCGTAGTAGCCGTGTTCCCAGAAGGTGTCCCGGGAACGTCCGGTTGCTGTGGTTTCATCGATGACGTCAATCAACACATTGCTGACGGTATTCAGGACCACTTCAACACCTGACATCATGTTTTTGCTGCCAGCGTGCAGGGGTTCACGCATGGGTTCAGGTCCTGGCCCCAGTTTCCATTTCCCGAGATACAGGTAACCGTCGTCTGTGAACATATCCGCCACCAGCCCCAGGTCTTCGTTAAACAGATAGTAGAAGCGCTGGATCAGTCGTTCACATTCATGCTCGATAGCGTGTCGTTGTTGCATGTCCACGTTTGGATTCCTTTTGCGGGATTGAGACAGGCCGGTATTTTACCCTTTTCCTTCCGGTCTAAAAGTCCGGCCGCAAGAGAAGCATGTTCAGTGCTCTCTGCTCACAGGACAACGTGGGTGTCGAATGCCGTACCAAAGCTGAAACGGGTGAACTACCATCATTTGACAGGTCGCTGACTTTGCGGAGGCCGGGGGCAAACGTATGCTGCACCCTCCATCTGGTGCCCGTTTGTGGCGAGGTAATCTTGCAGGATCTCAGCATCTTTGAATCGTCTGGCTGGCAGGGCGACGGTTCGCCGCCGCCGACGATGACGGGCCAAAAAATGCTGCGGCTTTCACTGCGAACGTGGCCGTTCATGCGCCCCATGCTGCCACACCTATTGGTCCTACTAGCGTTTGCTGCAGCCGGTGCCCTGGGTAGCACGCTCACCTTTTTTGTCGGGACCGACCTTTTTACCAACAAAGTGTTGCTGGGTCAGAAGCTTCAACCCTTGATGAGCCGACTGCGGCGCTCGATCCGCAAACCGAAAACCAATTGGTGGCGTCGTTGCAGGCGGCAGCGAAGGATCGACTGGTGATCGTGATTGCCCATCGCCTGTCGACCATTCGTAACGCCGACCGCATTGTGTTCCTTGAGAACGGCGTCATTCGTGACGTGGGCGACCATGATACGCTGATGTCAGCGGACGGCCCCTATCGTGAATTTGTAAAACTACAGACTGGAGAAGATGGATGAAATTGTTGGTGATTGCAGATATTCACGGAAACAGCGATGGCCTGGCGGCGGTCTTGGCCGCGGAGTCTGATGCGGATCGCACCATCTTTCTGGGTGATGCGGTGCTGCCCGGTCCTCAGCCGAATGAGACGATCGCCCAGTTCAGAGATATGGCGCCGGGAACGTGGATCTCTGGCAACCACGATGAGGAAATGCTGGATCCGGATATTTTCGCAAAATTCCCCGCGCCCTGGCTCGCATTCTACAACTGGGTACTCGACGCCTTTGAGGATGATGGCTTTGATGTGTTGCGTACGTTCCTGCCACCCGGTGAGTACGAAGAGGATGGCATGCGCATGTATCTGCATCATGGACAGGTAGAAGGTGGTCCACGTCATGTGATTCCAAGTTCAAGTGACGACGAACTGCTGGCGGTTGCCCACGGCAGCGACGCACCGATCGTGATGTTCGGCCACTCACATGTGCAGTTCACGCGGACCATTGGTGGTCAGCTGTTCATCAATCCTGGCAGTGTCGGGCAGAACCGTTGCGGCCGGCAACTCGCCTGTTACGGGGTGTTTGAAGACGGGCGCTACGAAGCCCGCCAGGTCGGCTACGACCAGACTCAGTGGCTCGCGGATATGGACAAGATCGATACCCTCAATGAATTTGAGGACATGCGTGCGTGGCTCAAGGACGGATTCGTCAAAGGCTTCGGTATCGGTGCAAACGAACCGTGGACGACATTCTCTGAGCAGGGCTACAACTAATCCACTCCGGAGGACGCTTGTTATGCGTCCTCGATCGCAATCGCCCGAATCCAGGTCCCTTCCATCCGTTCGACATTGAGCGGCATGCTCATGAAGAACACGCGGTCCTGGGTCAGCGTTTTGATGTTGGTGAGCGGATAGGCGATGGGAATGTTGTTGCCCGTCATGGCCCGGTGGGTCGGGCAGTTGTCGGGCTCCGGTGTATCCATCTTCGTCTCCCAACCGATACCGGGTACACCAACCGCCAGCATCTTGATCTTCTTTTCTTCCGCCAGCCAGTAGGCGGTATCACCGTCAATCCAGGGCGCGTCTTCACCGACATGTGGACTACCCATCAGCACGATGTCCCCTTCGTGGACGTTCGTGAGGTGCTCGGGCAGAATGGGCTGACCTTTAAGGTTGTCGAGATAACACACAGCGGCTTCGCCCCAATAGGTATTGAGCGGCATGTCCCACAGACCCAGCATGCCGTCAGGCAACCCGGACCAGTTGTCGTTGTGGCCAACACCCAGCTGTATATGGGAACCATGGTGTCCGCTGGGTGGAATCGGCCATGACGGATCCGACGATTCGTTCCCGATCAATTGCTCAATGGTGTTGTCCTTGGGGTTGACCTGATCTTCCAGGAACCACGGCAGGTCATAGACATCTCGGCCACCGGGATCAACGCTCGTATCGAGGCGGTATACCTGGCCTTCGAGCACAGCGCTCAGTTCAACAATTCGGTATCCATCCAGGGTTGCCATGGCTATTCCTCTTTCATTCTAAAGAAAAATGCGGTCCTGCCGCAGTGGCGGACCGTTTTTTCAAAGTCGCGCGCCTTAGCGTGCTCCTGACAGATCAACCACGTCACATCTCGTTGTAAAAAAAGCTTCATTTGTCTTCGAACGCGAGTGCTCTGGTAAAACTCGCTTCCATCTTCGACATCCGCAGCGGCAGACCCATGAAAAAGACTCGGTCTTTGCTCAACGTTTCGATATTGACGAGTGGCTGTACGATCGGCACATCGGCACCCAACAGCACGCGTTTGACGGGCGAATTGTCTGGTGTTGCGAGCTTCAGGTGGTATTCCCAGGCGATACCGGCGCCAAAGCCGACCATTCTGACGTTCCTGTCGGACACCAACCATTCACAAGTCGCTTCAGACAGCCAGGGGCGTTCAGTACCATCAAACGGGCTTGCGAGCAGGACGATATCACCGACCTGAACATTGCTGAGGTGATCGGGTGTGATCTCCTGTCCACAGGTGTCGCCTTCGCGCACCTGAACGGGCGGATAATCACCGCGTTCTTTCGCCGTGATAGGCGACAGGTCAGCCAGATAGCAGACTGCCGCATCGCCGACAAACGTCTCCGCAGGCATCTCCCAGATTCCCTTCATGGCGTCGGGTACGCCAGACCAATGACAGATATGACCCCCGCCGCCCTGCACATGGACGCCATGGTGGGCGGTCTGTCTTTCTGCAGGCCAGACATCATCGCCGGTTGAAGGTGCCCCATACAGTGTGAACAGGGAGTTGTCACCCGCGTAGCGACCCTCTGTCATGACCCATGGTTTACCATTCGGGTCTGTATTACCTTCCTCGATGGATCCATCAACCCGATGGATCCGGGCTTTGAGTAGAGGGCTTAAGTCCACGACCGTTTTATCATCCAGGCTGAACATGGTGTTTCCTTTCGTTGAAGCGCTGCGGACCTAGTCGAACGCTGACAGCACGTCGCTGTTGATGCGATCAAAGTTGGCCTTTTTGGTGGGTATGCCAGAGAACATTATCTCCTCAACGCCGGCATCAAAATACTGCCCGATCAGGTCGACGATGTAGGACGGCGCGCCACACAGAATCCAGGGGCGGCGTTCAAGTTCCGCTTTGGCGGTTGCTTCATCGTCGGTAATTCGCATGGGAATCAGCATGGTGCGCTTGATCTCGGATGGATCACGGCCCAGGTCTTCGCAGTGCTGGTTCAGCACATTCATCTTGTGTTTGAACACTTCAACCCCGCCGGGGTTGTTGAAGTCGATGTTGCAGATGTCGGCGTACCTGGCACAGGTTTTCAGTGTGCGTTTTTCACCGTTGCCACCCACAAGTATCGGAACGCGAGGTCTGCGAACACTGGGCGGATTCATCGGCGAATCATTCAGTGTGTAGTATTTGCCTTCGTAGCTGGCGGTTTGCTCGGGTTCCAGTGCAAAGAGCGCGGTGATCACATCGAGTGATTCTTCCAGGCGATCGCAGCGTTCTTTCAAGCTGGGAAAGTCGATGCCCCAGGCCTCATGTTCCGCTTTGAACCAACCCGCACCAATGCCAAGGATGTAACGACCGTGTGATATCTGATCGACCGTGGTTGCCATCTTGGCGAGCAGTCCAGGATTACGATAGACGTTACCGGTGACCAGCAGACCGAGTTCCAGGTCGCGGGTAATCGCTGCGGCTGCCGTCACCACGGACCATCCCTCGAGGGACTCTTTGTTCCAGACCGGTTGCGCGGCAGGGACCAGGAAGTGATCCGACCACCAGAGGCTGTTCCAGCGTCCGTCCTGGATGATCTTGATGGCTTCCAGGGTGTCATCCCATGTGCAGACGTAGTTTACGAATTGGGCTCCGAATAGCATGTCAGCTTCTTCCTTTCTCAGCGGGTCGTTTTGAACAGGTGACCCGGAGCATATCAAGCTATGACAATCCCTGCCGAGACGGATCAAACGCGTCCCGAACCGCCTCTCCGGTGAAGATCAGCAGAGTCAACATGGTCGCGAGCGTAATGAAGCTGGTGAGACCCAGCCAGGGCGCATGGAGGCTAGTTCGCCCCTCCGCCAACAAACGACCCAGCGAAGGGGAGTCCGATGGGAGGCCAAAGCCCAGGAAATCGAGCGAGGTCAGCAGGGTGATGGAACCGGTCAGGATGAAGGGCAGAAAGGTCAGCGTTGCTACCATCGCATTAGGCAGTACATGCCGGGTCATGATGCGCACGTTACCCGCACCCAGAGCACGTGCGGCGTTCACATACGTGAAGTTGCGAGCCCGCAGAAATTCGGCGCGTACGACACCAACTAGGGACATCCAGCTGAACGCCACTAGGATGCCAAAGAGCCAGAACACATTGGATTCTACAATACTGGCCAGAATTATGAGGATGAACAGCATCGGTAATCCTGCCCATATTTCGACCAAGCGTTGACCTGCGAGATCCACCATACCGCCGAAGAAACCCTGTATGGCACCGATGCTGATGCCGATGACAGAGCTGGCCGCGGTCAGGAGCAACCCAAACAGGAAGGACAGTCGCACGCCGTAAATCAATTGTGCCGCCACATCCTTACCCACTGGATCAGTTCCAAGTAGATGTTCGCTGGATGGTGGGTAGGGTGCGCTGCCGGGCAGATTGTAGTCGATGGTGTTGTGGCTGAACCGAATCAGCGGCCAGAGCATCCACCCACCCTGATCTTCAATGAGTTGCTGTACAAATGGATCGCGGTAATCGGCCTCCGTTTCGAAGTAACCCCCGAATGCGGTTTCGGGATATGACGTAACCAGCGGGAAGTACAGCGTTTCACCGTCGCTCATCATGATGGGCTTATCGTTCGCAATGAGTTCCGCGAACAACGTTGTGACGAACAATGCGGTGAAGATGATGAGTGACCAGTAACCACGGCGATTAGCCCGGAAGTTCTCCAGGCGACGCAGTGTCAACGGCGTGAAATTAGGTTTTAGGAAACTCACGTGTCACGGGTCTCGAAATCAATGCGGGGGTCGACCAGCATATAGGTGATGTCGGCGATCAGCTGCGAGACAAGCCCCAGGAGCGTGAACGCGAACAGTGTTCCGAACACGATAGGGTAGTCCCGGGTGAGGATAGCTTCGAAACCCAGAAGCCCGATGCCATTCAATGAGAAGATCACCTCTATCAGCACGCTGCTGGTGAACAGGATACCGAGCAGCGCTGGAGGAAATCCGGCAATCACGATCAGCATGGCATTTCGGAAGACATGGCCATACAGCACCCGGTTTTCCGTCAGTCCTTTGGCCCGAGCCGTCTGCACGTACTGCTTGCGAATCTCGTCCAGGAACGAATTCTTGGTCAGCATGGTGAGCGTGGCGAAACTGCCGGCGACCATGGCCAGGACCGGTAACGTCAGGTGCCAGAGGCGATCGCCGATCTGTGCGAAGAGCCCCAGGTCCGCGTAGTTGTCCGATACGAGACCACGTAGAGGAAACCAGGTAAAGAACTCCCCCCCGGCAAAGACGATGATGAGCAGCATCGCAAGAATGAACGCGGGAATCGCATAGCCCACGAGGATAATCACGCTGGTCCAGACATCGAAAGCGGAACCATCCCGAACCGCTTTGCGAATGCCCAGCGGTAACGAGACCAGGTAGACAATCAGCAAGGTTGAGAGCCCGAGGGACAGCGACACCGGCAGCCGATCAATCACAAGATCCACCACGGGTACGTCCTGGTAGAAACTGTTGCCGAAATCGAACTGGAAGTAGTCGATGACCATGTTCAGGAAACGTTCGTGTGCCGGTTTGTCGAATCCGTATTGAGCCTCCAGCTCCGCGATCAGTTCCGGGTCTAGGCCGCGCGTCGACTCGTAACTATCGTTGGCCACAAGTTCTGCCACATCCATTGCGGAACCGCCTCCGATGGAAGCGGTGACTGCCGAGTCCTCGCCCATGAGGCGGGATATGGCCTGGTCAACCGGACCACCAGGGGCCGCCTGGATAATGATGAAGTTGACCAGCAAAATCCCGATCAGGGTCGGAAAAATCAGGAGAAAGCGCCTGAAGACATAGGATCCCAGGATACGACCGAGAATATGACCGACGGCACTCATTCTTCTTCCTCCAATGCCGCGAGACCTTGTTTCACCCGTGCATCCTTCTCGGCATCAAACCACCAGATGTGGGGGAAACCGGTCCAGTTCATGTATTCCCCGCCCAGGGGTGGGTGTCCAATACGATCCCAGTACACAAGATGCCGGCCGACCGGATGGCCATCCGGGATGATGTGAAACTGCCAGCGCAGCACCCGGTCGAGGGCGCGTCCGGCGATATCCATGTCATGTTGTGTGGCAGCTCCGGCCACTTGTTCAACCAGAAAGTCGATCACCGGGTCTTTTAGACCGGAGTAGTTCTGCATGTTGGGCTGGTCAGCGTAACGTGAGGTGAGCTGGAAGCGCATACGGTTCGGGTAGGGCAGCGCGAACGTATAGATCTTCCGCATGGTGGTGTCATAGTCATAGGTACGCAGGCGATTGACCATCAGGTTGTTCTCTACGCGTCGCAATGAAACGTCGATGCCCAACCGTCGCAGGCTGTCGACATAGGGCGTCATCATGCGTTCGTGATCGATGTACCCGATGATGATGTCAAAGCGCATCCGCTCACCGGTGTCCACGCGCACGCGCTGTTGGTCCCTTACCACCCAGCCGGCTTCCTTCAAGAGTTTGTCTGCCTGCATCATGGCATCGCGATTGCGCCCGAAAGCGTCATTCGGTTCGAATTCGATAGGATGAGTAAACACACGAGAAGGCACCTGATTCCGGAATGGAGCAAGCAGTGCCATTTCTTCATCAGAAGGCAGGCCTCGTGCCTGCATCCCGGATCGGGCGAAGTGGGAGTGGTTACGTTCCATGCCGCCATACCAGTACACGCGATTCTGCCACTCAAAGTTGTACGCCAGGGTCAGGGCCTCCCTGACGCGGATGTCCTGGAACAATGGCCTTCGCATGTTGAGCACAAGGCCATAGTGCATCCCGTAGGCGTTGCCCATCTGATAGGTCTCCTTCTTAAGAAGACCGCGACGTTTTGCCTCTATCTCGTAGGCGGTCGCCACGTCCGATTCGTTCTGGTCCCTGTAGTAGTCGAAGACGCCGGCCTTGAGTGCCTGCAACATGACATTCTTGTCAAAGAAATGCATGACCTCGATCCTGTCGAAATTGTAGTAGCCACGATTGACGTTGAGGTCATTGCCCCAGTAGTCGGGAACGCGCTTCAGGGTATAGGAACGACCCGGATCGATATCAATGATTCGGTAAGGACCACTGCCCAAGGGTGGTTCGACCATGGTGACCGTGTGATCCCGGGTTTCCCAATAATGTTTCGGCATCGGCGTAAATGTTGCCGTCTGGCTCACCAGGTGACGGGTCTTCTCAACGTCGTCGCCGAAGATGAAGCGGAACGATCGCGGTCCGGTTTGCTCTACCCGGTCGATGGGCCGGTAACTGCTGCGTAAACCATAGGATGCCCGGTTCTTGTACAGGTCAAACGTCCACAGGATGTCTTCCATGGTAATAGGCACACCATCGTGCCAGTAAGCGCCTTCGCGCAGTGTGTACTGCACCCAGCTCAGGTCGTCAGCCACCAGAATGGAGTCCGCCAGAAGTGCGTAGTAGGTGCCATGCTGGTCTTCAGCGGTTCTCATCAGGGAGTCGTACATCATGGCGCCGCCGACATAGGCGCCAACGACACCTTTGTCGGAGAGATGATTAAAGGAATTGAAAGTGCCGACAATGCCCATGCTGGTGCTCCCCCCCTGGGGGGCATTCGGATTGACGTAGTCGAAGTGCGGCATGTCGGAGGGGTACTTCAGGTCACTGAAGTAGGAATAGCCGTGTTGAGGTTCGGCCGCGAAGGTGGATACCGCTGCAAGGCATGTCGCGACGAGAATCGCCGTAGACCGCAAACAAATCGCGAAATGGAAAAAGCACTGCCTGGTCAACGTTTCGACGTGCATCAGGTTCGCTGCGTCCACTCACTGGTATCGAGGGCCGCCAGCATGGGATTCATAATCGTTTCAGTGATCTCTCCTGCGACGGCATCAAACGCCGGGTCATTCACACGGTTGTGCAGTTCCTTGGGATCATTGTCCAGGTCGTACAACTCCAGCGATGTTCGGGTGAGCGTATCAATCGATAGTTTGTACCGATCGGTCAGGATCATGGTATAGGCCTGTGGCGGAAGCCCCAGCTCGCTGAGCACGCCTTCGTGATGTTGATCCGGTTTTGATGCGTCATTGACGAATGACAACAGCGACCTGCCATCACTATCCGGCATGGACTCTGCTCCTGCGATTTCCAGCAGCGTGGCAACGATGTCCAGGTGGCAGGTGAGGGCTCTTTTTTCCTCTGCAGTGGTACCTCCTGGCGGCATCAGCAGACAGGGCACTTGGACAGAACCATCGTAAAAGCACTTTTTGGCCAGCAGACCATGATCACCCAGCATTTCGCCGTGATCTGCCGAGAATACAATCCAGGTATTGTCGAGCTGTCCGGTCTTTTCGAGCGCGGCCAGTACCTTGCCGACACAGTCGTCTATCAGCGTCAGCTTGCTGTAGTAGCCAAGTCGTAGTTGGCGGTTCTGATCCTCGGTCATCGTGTCGAGCTTTACCGGTGCGTATTGCTGCAACAGCTGAACATGTGTGGAGAGAGGGCCGATATGCGTGTCAGTGATGGACAATCCCATGTCCTCAGCACGGTATTGATCTCGGTACGATTGAGGCGCGTCCCAGGGGTCGTGCGGGCCGCCAAAGTTCACCTGCAGATAAAACGGTTTGTCGGCTGCCTGTTCCCTGATCCAGCGCGCACTTTCATTGGCCACAAACATGTCCAGCGTAGACTCGGGTGGCAGATTGCAGGCACCCAGTTCCCAGGGTGGTATTCGATGGCGTCCGTCGACACGTTCACCGTGATAGTGATCCAGGTAGTCACGAAATGTGGTCAGCAGACCTTCCTGGTCGAGGTAGTCGGTATAGGCGGAATCCGTCAGTAATGTCTCGGTGGGCCCGGCCACCTCCAGTGCCATGTCCCAACCCCATTCGAGCAGCTCGCTGGCATGTTCCCGTGCGTCTCCGCCCTCGTGTGGCCAGAGATGATTCTTACCGATGATGCCGGTTCGGTAACCCGCGTCGCGGACATTGCGAACATGGCTTTGTCCATGACGGAGTTCCGGGTTGGATACCGTCCAGACACCGTGTTGATGGATCTGCAGCCCCGTCATGATGCTCGTACGTGCGGTCATGCAGACCGGTGAAGACGTGACACAACGGGTAAAGGACACCCCTGATCCAGCGATGCGGTCCAGGTTGGGTGTGATGGCAACGGGATCACCGGCGTAACCAGCAACTTCATTGCGTTGCTGGTCCGCGAAGATGAAGACGATATTCGGCTTCGAGGCGCCCATCAGGATGTCGTTCGTGTTGCCTCAGCGACCGATGCCACACAGATCGAGAAAGAACTGTTTCTGGTCGTCCGTCATCTCTCCGAAAATAGGCACGCGCATGTCGGTGACCGGCAGGTCCGCAAACTCCGGAGAGTCACTCTGCAGTGTGGCGGCGATATTATGCAACCCATTGCCGTCCTCACCGCCTTCTCCCAACGCGCTGCCAACAGCCGATGGCCAAGGACCAACCGGGTCGAGGAAGGCATTTGGTTTGCCCTCAGCGTTGATGATGAAGTTGAAGGGATTATCGTTGCCGGTATGGGCAACGATCGCGGCCATGAGTTCTGCCTCATGACCGGATCGGCGTTGCTGGCCTTCACGACCATAAAGCGCACCGGACTGGTTGCACAGGTACGCCCACGGCATGCGTACGTGGAATCCGGGAAGCGCTCGTGCAGCGTCAGGAATGCCATCACCCGCCGAGACTTTGCCATCCTTGACCATGATGTAATAGCCCGCATGTGTGCGTTCGCCTTCCATCAGGCGAGCAGGTGGATGGGTATAGTCTTCGGTAAAAGCCCAGTTGGTATCTGCCGGGATATCAGCGGCTTCGAGAATCTTCACAGAGGCCTCGGAACAGGCTTCGCCCCACGCCTTGGATCCGAATTCGCCTACGGGTGACAAAGTGGACATATCGATAATGGGCAT
>NTKD01000045.1 GCA_002457275.1 OM182 bacterium MED-G24 | reverse complement strand
GGACGACGGACTCGAACACGATAATATGTCTGTCCGTTGATAACTCTTTTGACGGGTCAATGGCTTTCAAAATGAAAGATTTTCACGTTTTAAACAGGACTGAGACTTTCTCTCACGACTGGGATAAAAGGCAAATATAAGATCGCTGATTTTGGGCATAAATTGGGGAAAACCCAGACTTTTTGCGAAAAATATACTACTTTAAAATGCTCACATTACTTTATGTTTTCTTTTTAAAAAATGGCCATGATGCCATTGAACGTACTCGCAAGGACCAACGAAGCGCTTATCTGCGCGCTGTTGAGTGCCAGTCCTGCTCGCGTTTTTACTTTTTTGCCGAGGCTCTGTGGCCTTTGTCGAACCAATGCACACGCCAACTAGTGAGCCAAAAACTATGCTGAGACTGAAGAGGTTTTTATTTTTGCGTTTGTGTCTGGTGGTAGTGCTAGTGCTGAATGCGGCGAGCGGATTTGCAGCCGGGAAGCCCAACATCATCTTTATCTTTGCCGATGATCTTGGCTATAACCATCTCTCCTCTTACGGGGCCCCAAAGATCAAGACGCCGGTCCTGGATCAGATGGCTGCAGAGGGAATCCGCTTCACTGATTTCTACGCAGCTGCGTCGGTCTGCACCCCTTCACGTTACGCCCTGCTGACGGGACGCTATCCACACCGGGCGAAAGACCGCGCTATGCTGCGCTGGATCGAACCACCCCACGAAACCGGAGGTATGTCAGACAGTGAGATCACCGTGGCCGAAAAGCTACAAGAGCTTGGTTATGCAACCGCCGTAATCGGTAAATGGCACCTGGGCGATTCGGAAAAATACTTCCCGATGAAACATGGTTTTGACTACTGGTGGGGGCTTGCGAATAACGCGTACCATCGGGCGTACGACAAGGGCCTGCCTATGTACGAGAACAATACCATCGCCATTCAACCGGTGGACCTCGCGAGGTTAACAAGAAGCTATACCGAAAAAGCGATCGGTTTTATCGAGCAAAATGTCGCGGCGGATAAACCATTTTTCTTGTATCTACCTCATACCTATCCCCATGGGCCGCTTCATTGCTCGCCTGAATTTTGCGGTACTTCTGCCGGTGGCTTAATCGGGGATACGATTGAAGAAATCGACTGGAGTACCGGGCAGATTCTGGCAAAACTAAAGGAACTGGGGATCGACTCAAACACCCTCGTTATTTTCACCAGCGATAACGGACCATCACCCAGGCAGTCAGACGGCGCTTATCCCTTACGAAATGTAAAGGCCTCGGTTTATGAAGGAGGAATACGGGTACCCGCGATCGCACGGTGGCCAGGAAATATTAAGGGAAAAAGAGTGGAGAGCGCCCCCGCCATCATGATGGACTGGTTCCCCACCTTTATGGCATTAGCAGGGGGAGAAATGCCAACAGACCGACCCCACGATGGCAGAGATATTTCCCCAGTCTTACTCGGCACCGGCGCAAGAGCTGACAGCCAGTTTTACGCTAATTACATCGACCCCTGGACAGATGACGTGATACTGCCGGTTTATGAAATCATGGAACACAGATCCGGCGTATGGAAATACGTGGCGCTAAATGACGGTGAACTGTACAACCTTGAAGCCGACATCTCGGAAACCACCAACCTGAAAGATGCCCACCCGAAGATCTATAACCGCCTAAAGAACGAGTACGACTTTTTTACCCAGAGCATCGCCAATGCCCCGGCCCCGGGTGATATCGATGGTGACGGGATGCCGGACAAGTGGGAAGTAGCCAATGGGCTCGACCCTACCTACACCATTGACGCCTACCTTGACCCGGATGGCAACGGCAAGACCGCCTATGAAGAATATGCGGGAAGCGCGACGCCAAAGTGGGTAACCGTCAGTACGCCACTCGTACCGGTTGCACCCGAGTATTTCGAGCGTCTACGTGAGCTTCAGCAACAGGCAATGTCTACCTGCGTGGTCAAAGGATGTACCGGTAAAAGCTGCTTCACCAAAGAATGCCATCAACGCATCATGGACAGGATCAAAGATTTCAAGCCTTAAAAACTTAAACCCCCTGATTTTAAGGCCCTGTAGCGGGTATCTGGCGGAGGGGCAGGGATTCGAACCCTGGATAGGCTACAAACCTATGCCGGTTTTCAAGACCGGTGCATTCAACCGCTCTGCCACCCCTCCGGTGTTCGTCTCAACGTGCTGAATCGTGCGATACGAGTGGGTCGCAATATACGTCAAAGCAGATAGCATGTTAAGTAATCCTACAGGTAGTAGACTGCACAGATGTCAGAAGTCCTCCTACTCATTGCGGTCGTCGCCTTTGCCCTCTACTGGCTGAACGCTATTCAATGCAAAGACATTGCCATCGAATGCGCGCGTCGGGAGTGCAAGCGACACGACGTTCAATTGTTGGACCAGACCGTCCATCAGGTGCGGATCTCGATGTCACGGGACGTGCATGATCGATGGCGGTTGTGGCGGGAATATCACTTTGAGTATTCAGCTGATGGCGTCGAGCGGGAGCAGGGCAAAGTAACCCTTTTAGGGAATCGGCTCAATCACGTTGCTCTAGGGTCGTTTGGGCCGGTGGTGCACTAGTCGATAAAGAAATTAGGGGTCAGACTAAAAACTACTACTCAGATTCCCAAATTCCGCCACAAGAGAAAGAATTTTTACTCCGACCCCAATTTTACCCGAAGATGTTGTCGAACGCGTTCTGCCACTTCTAAAAATCCGTGCGTTCCGGATCTTCGTCGCATTTATGCGCATGTACAAAGAAGCGGATATTGTGGCTGACGCGTGTTTCGCTTCGTTTATTCATCACTACTCGTGCAGTCTCTCGATCATATTGTGAGCAGAGATCGGCAGATTCAAGCCTGGTCCGTTAGCGACGCGTGAGGCCAGAATATTCGTGATCTAACGTGGGCTATCCGGATCCGTCATGGCTCGATAGATCTTAAGGTGCTTTAAGGCCTCCGCATGTTTGCCAATCAACTCATAGAGACGAGAGAGATTGTAATGGGCGTCGGAAAAATGCTGTGCTCGTTTGTAGGCATCAATGGCATCGGAAACCCGTCCCATGTCCTCCATCAGGGTGCCCAGGTTGAATGCAGCCAGGACGTTATCCGGTTCGGCTTCAAGTGCCTGTCGGTAGTAGTGTTCGGCGGCATTGAGGTCGCCTGCTTCCTGCTTTAACCGACCCAGGTTTACATGGGCATCCGAATGTTTTGGGTCCAACTCCAATGCGCGCAGGTATGCTGTCGGTGCGTCTTCTGGGCTGACCGCTTCCAGATCGACACCCAAGTCAAACCAATCATCACTACTTAGATGATCTGCCTCGAGCTCAGCTTCCTCGACGTTTTTCTTCGCCAGGGGCGCGACTGTGCCGGCAAGTTCAGCGACCGAAAAGTTGAAATGATACTGGCCGGTGTTGGCGCTATACATGCGCTCATCTTCCTGGATGACCACCTCACCTGCATCGCCGCTGATCCGGTAGGACGTCAGCGGTCTGCTTCGCGGGAGGCGATCGGACAAACGAATCAATGTGCGGTTAATACGTGAACGTCGGACACCGGCCTGCAGCAGTTCTCTGGCTGTACGCAAGACCACAATATCCTGGAAACTGAAGCGATAACGACCCCGGTGTTGTCGATCTAGATCTAGCACGCCGTGGGCAATTTCCCGGATGGTCTCTTGCGGCAGATCGATGAGCTCAGCCACTTCTCGCGTGGAGTAGCCTTTCATTGCGAAAGTGCTCCAACGGTCGCAAGCGAGACGGCGTCAGCCGAATTTACGATGTGTACTGGTTTTCTTCTTTGCCATACTGGCAGGCGCTTTTTTTGTCGTTTTCTTCGGAGCACGCTTCGCCTTGGTCTGATCCTTTCCGCTGGAATTGCCTGACTATTTGAGGGTGGCTTTGAGGGCTACCATGATATCAATAATTTTGGCTTGAGGCGCTTCTTCTGACTGCACAACGATGTCCTGCCCATTCACTTTCTGATCGATGAGCTCCTACATGTGGTGGCGCTCCTCGTCGGCGTAGTTTTCAGGATGGAACTCTTTTATACCTAGTGCTCAACCAGTTGCACTGCAAGAGCCAACTCGGCGTCGTTGATCTCTGTTTCAGGTACTTCAACGTCCGTGCAAAGCACATATTGGCCTTTCGCGAACTCATAGCCTTTGACCCGACCCCCGCGTTCGACAAGCGAGTCATCAGCCACAGCGATGTATTGTCGTTTAAATCGAGATCCATCCGTGCGCAGCATGTTAAGCCGGAACGCCTTGGTGCTAGCAACGGTGAGAAAAGCTGGACGGGGATGGACAGCATCCCAAACGCGATGACACCGGTGCTTGCAGCCATGGGGTGCTCCGAAAGATCTGCAGAAAAGGGCTTAGAATGCTGGACCAAAGACTCTTTATATCGAATAGATAAAGCCCGTACTTAAAGTCTAGTTACATAACGGGATGATCGCTGTCGTGGTTTGAACGAGACCATGGCGACATGACCGGCTGGCCTTTATACTCGCGGCCTCACCTTATTGTGGATAGCAGACGATGGCCGGATTCCAGTGGGATGACCCCTTTTTCTTGGACGAGCAGTTGAATGAGGACGAGCGAATGATTCGTGATGCCGCGCGTGCTTACGCTCAGGAAAAGCTGATGACGCGCGTTCAGGAAGCCAACCGTAATGAGTTTTTCCACAGGGAAATCATGAACGAGATGGGAGAACTGGGTCTTCTGGGTCCAACTCTGCCCGAGAAGTACGGCTGTTCCAATGTCAACTATGTCTGCTATGGGCTCGTCGCGCGCGAGGTGGAACGGGTAGACAGCGGTTACCGCTCAGCCATGAGCGTCCAATCATCGCTTGTCATGCACCCCATTTATACGTATGGCACCGAAGAGCAACGGGAGAAGTACCTGCCCAAACTTGCGTCCGGAGAGTGGATAGGCTGTTTTGGACTGACAGAGCCGGATCACGGTTCTGATCCTAGCAGCATGATCACGCGCGCAGAAAAGACAGATGGTGGATACCTCATCAACGGTGCCAAAATGTGGATCACGAATTCACCACTGGCTGACGTTGCCGTCGTCTGGGCCAAACTTGACGGCAAAATCCGTGGGTTCCTAGTGGAGCGGGGCACACCTGGCTTCGAAACTCCAAAAATCGAAGGCAAATTCAGTCTGCGGGCGTCAACGACCGGAGAGATCGTCTTGAGTGATGTCGAGGTACCTGAAGAGAACCTGTTGCCGAATGTTTCAGGGTTGTCGGGCCCATTTGGATGCCTGAACAAGGCACGATACGGGATTGCCTGGGGATCCATGGGCGCTGCCGAATTTTGTTGGCATGCGGCCCGTACCTATACGCTTGAACGCAAGCAATTCGGACGTCCGCTGGCAGCTAACCAACTCATCCAGAAGAAACTGGCCGACATGCAAACCGAAATTACACTCGGGCTTCAGGGGTGCATACGTTTGGGACGATTGATGGACGACGACAACTGTCCAGTGGAGAACATCTCTCTGATGAAACGCAATAATTGCGGCAAGGCACTCGATATCGCGCGAATGTCGCGAGATATGCATGGTGGCAATGGCATTTCAGACGAGTATCACGTAATCCGCCACGTCATGAACCTAGAAACGGTGAACACGTACGAGGGTACCCACGATGTTCATGCATTGATTCTGGGAAGAGCACAGACTGGGTTGCAGGCATTTACGGGTGCGTGAATGTGGTTTTTAGGAGATTTCGTGCATTAATTTATACTTGAGATATACATCATAAGTATCTGATATATATAAGTAATGTATCGATACGTAGGTTCCGATCTGCCCCCGACCAAGGATGCAGGTGTACCGAAGGTTAGTCTTTTTCGGGGCTCCGGCGTCTTTAACCATCATCAAATTCGCGTTACAAAACCGGGACAATGTCGAGTAGTCCAGAAGACTAACAGCCGGTAAATTGACCACAGAGATGCAGGGATACTCCACTTGCAGTGAAAGGTAGGTAACGAAATGAAGATGGCAGACACAACGTCGCAGAACTTGTCGCTCTCAACGAAGACTGTGAACAGTAATCGATACCGGATCTTTAAAAAGCTTGCGCTTGACCACGCCGTGGCACTGATAAAACTTGCGCTCAAACACCGAGTCATCGGTTCAGAGATGGCCTGAGCGGGCTAACGAGGCAAGGGATGATACGTCCTCCAAAGCGAATGTTGCATCCCTCATCGTGAACCGTCATGGTGCCGGTATGGTCAGCCTAGCGAGTCCAAGATGTGCCACCGACGTCATCGCCAGTGACGTAGCCGATGCAGTCTCGGACGTGGTGCAGACAGACCTTCTCAGTTGTGGTCGATGTCCACGACTACGACACTATCTGAAGCAGTTGAGACACCAGTATCCCGACTACTGGAATCGTCCCGTCCCCGCTTCTGGTAATACGGATGCACCGCTTCAGATCATTGGCCTGGCACCAGGACTTCATGGTGCCAATCGAACGGGTCGGCCATTTAAAGGAGATGCTTCGGGTGACCTGCTCTGGCGGGTCCTGTCGCAGCTGGGAATTGAAGATCAGGTACAGATAACGAACGTCGTTAAGTGTCTACCGCGCAACAACCTGCCACTCGCCAGCGAGGTTCGCCGATGTCAGCGTTTTCTTGTGCCTGAGCTGTCCGCAATGCCTATGACTAGTGTGATCCTGGCGCTGGGCGGGGTTGCCCATAAGGCGATCGTCCAGGCATTGGATGCTCGTCAGGTCGACTATCCGTTTGGTCATTCGCATTGCCATCAGATTGGCGAACGGTGGGTCGTCGATTCCTATCACTGTAGTCGATACAACGTACAAACAGGCAGACTGACTGAAACCATGTTCCGGGACGTTGTAGAGTTAGCATACCAGTTCGCCACAGACCAGCCTAAATGACGGATGAGCCTACGCCCGCGGATCAGGAAGCGGCTAATACCAACGACGATCACGGATTCGACAGCAAACGTTTCCTTGCGCGGCTGACGAGCCGGCCCGGTGTCTATCGTATGCTGGCCGCGAATGGCGACATACTCTACGTTGGGAAAGCGAAGAACTTGAAGAATCGGGTGTCTTCCTATTTCCGGAGCACTGCGCTGGAGGGGAAAACGATGGCTCTGGTGGCGCGGATTCAGGATGTGGAGATCACAATCACACGCAGCGAAACTGAAGCATTGCTGCTCGAACAATCGCTGATAAAAGAACACCAGCCCCCGTACAACATCGATTTTAAGGACGACAAATCCTACCCCTATATTTTCTTCTCTACCGCAGACAAGTACCCAAGGCTTGCGTTTCATCGAGGGGCGCAAAAATTACCGGGCAGATACTTTGGTCCCTTTCCAAGCGCGTATTCGGTGCGCGACAGCCTCAACATTCTGCAAAAGGTGTTTCAGGTGCGTTCCTGTGAGGACACCTATTTTCGGAATCGATCACGACCCTGTCTGCAGTATCAGATCAAGCGTTGCAGTGGACCATGCTGTGATCTGGTCAGTGAGTCAGACTATGCAGATGATGTGTCGCACGCGGTCATGTTCCTCGAGGGATGTAGTCGTGATGTCCTTGATGACTACGCCAACAAGATGGAAACGGCGTCACAAGAGCTTGAGTTTGAGAAAGCTGCGCGGTACCGAGACCAGATTACTCACCTCCAACGTATTCAAGAACAACAATATGTCCTTGGCCCCGAAGGGGACATCGATGTCATCGCTGCGTTGGTCACACCAGCGGGTGTCGGGATCCTGGTGATGATGGTTCGGGGCGGGCGTCTGCTGGGAAACAAGACCTACTACCCAAGGACCGGGCTTGAAAACACCGCGGGTGATGTATTGTCCTCGTTTCTGCCTCAGTTCTACCTCAGTGGCTTCAGTGGCCGTGAAGTCCCACGAGAGGTCATCGTCAATGCGACCATCGATGACAAAACCGTCATCGCTGAGGCCCTCACTGAAGCAACCGGTCGCAAGGTCACCATATCAGACAACGTTCGGGGCCATCGGCGACGCTGGGTCGAGTTGGCGGAAACCAATGCCGAACAGAACCTGGGAACACATCTTGCCAGTCGAAACAATCTGAAGGAGCGATACGATTCTCTTCAGTCGGTGTTGGAACTGGGGTCCATCCCCACACGCCTGGAGTGTTTCGATATCAGCCACAGTGCCGGTGAGGCAACCGTCGCATCGTGTGTTGTGTTCGACGACAACGGTCCCCTCAAGTCTGATTATCGGCGGTTCAACATTGAAGGGATCACACCTGGCGATGACTATGCGGCGATGTACCAGGCACTGTCACGTCGGTATACCCGCCTGAAAGGCGGGGAGGGGAAGGTCCCGGACATTCTGTTTGTTGACGGCGGCAAGGGACAACTGACCCAGGCGATCACCATCCTGGCTGAACTCGAAATGGACGTGCTGGTCGTCGCGGTCGCCAAGGGTCCCGATCGAAAGGCTGGGCTAGAGGTATTGTTTACCTCCGACGGGCGGGAGCTCGATCTCCCTGCGGATACACCGGCGCTACACCTGATTCAGCATATCCGCGATGAGAGTCACCGGTTTGCAATCACCGCACACCGCAATCGACGCCAGAAGAAGCGCCGGGAATCGACGCTTGAAGGTATCGACGGTGTTGGGCCGAAACGAAGGCGCGCACTATTGCGACATTTTGGTGGTGTACAACGTATTGAAGCGGCGAGTATCGACGAACTGGCCAAGGTCGAGGGGATTTCGACCGCGCTCGCCGAACACATCTACGGAACGCTGCACCAACAATAACCTGCATGTACCGGGTCAGGCGGCTGTTTTGGCCCTGTTGAACCGGCTAGAATGCAGCCTGTGCGCCTGCCGACAACCATACCGAACATTCTGACGAGCCTGCGGATTCTGTTGATCCCCGTCATGGTCGTTGTCGCCTACCTGCCCATTGATTCACGTTATCTGATGGCGGCCGCTGTTTTCACCGTCGCCAGCATTACCGACTGGCTCGATGGGTACCTTGCTCGTCGCTGGGGTGAGGCCACCCCGTTTGGCGCGTTCCTGGATCCGGTGGCCGATAAACTGATTGTGGCAGTCGCGCTGGTTCTGCTCGTTGAGGTCCATGCTTCGGCCATACTCGTCATCCCCGCACTTGTGATCGTTGCCAGAGAGATTGCCGTGTCCGCTCTGCGGGAGTGGATGAGTATCTATAGTGATAGACGCAGTGTTGCTGTGAACATGCTGGGTAAGCTGAAGACCTCCTTACAAATGGTCGCCATTATCGTATTGTTGGCGAATGGTCCTGACCTGGATAACTTGTTCGTCAAACTCGGCTACGTTCTGCTCTATATTGCAGCAGGTCTGACATTGTGGTCGATGTATGTCTATCTTCGTGTGGCTTGGCCTGACCTGTCACGCGGTATGAATGTGAACCCCAGTGATCGAGGCCCGGACCAGGGTCCCTGATCGATCACCGAATCGCTTTTGAGAAGGAGTGCCCACGGTGCCAACTCGACAACTCACCGATGACGAGAAGCGCAAACTGTATCGCGATGGGTTCCTGATAGTCAGGAAAGCGGTACCGGAACAGATGGTGGAAGACGCGCGTCGACATCTGAACGTTCACATGGGCGCAATGCGCGGACAGGCTATGTCTGCGAAGAAGATCGATCTAGTTCGCCAGAACGCGGTAGCGACAGTCGACGGTACTCATCACGTGTTCACCGATCTATATAACGCGTCGGGCCTTAAGGGGCTCGTAAAATCAGCGATTGGTGGACCGCTGCCCGATGCGATGGGTGCCCAGGTCGCCACAAATTTCCCTGGCAGACAAGAGGAGAGCGTTAACGAAGCGGGCTACCGGGATGGTGACACACCATTTCATGGGTGGTGTGGTCACTTGGACGGGCTTTGGAATGGTGCGGCACCCGTTCCTGGGATCGAACAACCCATGTCGGGTTCTGAGCGTCGCAAGTGGTACCAGGATCCAGCCCGAAATGGATGCTCTCGCTCCTACGAAGGTACGGGTATGAATATTACGAATTTCACTGCGCTGGTTGGCGTTGCGCTATCAGATCAACGGCGTGAAGGCGTCGGCAATCTGGGGCTGTTGAAAGGGGCACACCTCAAGATGGGCGAGTTTTTTCGATGGCAGCAGGAAGGTGGGGGACCACTTGGACCAGACGGCCCAGGTTGGTCACGCGAGCATACCGAAGCGCCGAACGGGCACGGCTTGCGTCACTATCCGGACCAACTGCGTGATGCCTACAAGCGCGGTAGCGAAACCACGCCGGACGGTCGCCTGTGGCCGAAACCGACTCTGATGAAACTGGCACCCGGTGATGCAGTGATCGTTCATTTCGCGACACCACACTCGGCAACGCGCGTTGATGGGCCGGATCCCCGTCACATGGTCTATTTTCGCGTCATGTCGCCGGATCGACCAGAGGACCAACGGCGGGCCTATTCACCAGGGCTGACCGATATATGGAAGGAATGGAAGGGCATGCGCCGGGTCGTCAAAGAACTCTCAAAGGTGTAAATTCACTAACGAAGTTTTATCTCGCCCAGTCTGAACTGACCACCGGTTGCATCACTCCGATAGATCACAAGCACCTGAAGATCAGAGAGGTCAATCTCGTGCAGCCGTGACCCGTTAACAATGTCGCCAAGATCCAGCTCAACCTCTCTGCGCTCATGCTCTTCCAGTAAAAAATCTCGCGCAAAACTATAGTCGGGATGGGGATCACTGTGTCCGTCTCGGACGCCAAAGTTAAGGCCCATCGGTTCATTCATGGGGTTGTGAAGGGTCACTACCAGATGTTGATAGTTTCGCCAATCTGACAGGAAGTGCCCGATGACGGTCCCAGGAACAGAGCCATGATGAATATCAATGACCAGTTCATCCCTGCTAACATTTATGGTCACTTCATCAAAGTCACTAATCGACTCCGTCATACTCAGAACAGAGGGGAGCGTTGGGTTCATAATGGCGGGAAACTCCGTTGTCTGGTGGTACCAAATCCGCCCGGCACAAAGGAGTGGGTAGATCGCATGTGCAGTCGCCAGACACACAACCACGAAGATGAGAGGGTATTGAATCTGACGAAAGCTCTCGGTTTTAGACTGATAAAGATAGAACAAACGCCATAGACCCCAATCTACTGCGATTCCTTGTAGGTTCAGGACGATATCAACCCATGACGTGCTTCGATTGACAAAAAATTGAAATCCTTTACTTGCAACCGCGAGAAGGATCACGCTACCAATCGCAAAGAGGGGTCACATAAACTGTGATTGCAGCTTGGTCAGCAGTAAAACAGTGAGCAGACCTAAGACCGGGAAATGTGCAAAGTTCTGAACCGCAGAATGGAATTGTGTACTACCGAAGTGTGGAGTTGGGGCTACCATCGAAACACCGAAGACCACCAGACCAACTAATATCTGAACGATGTCTTTTCGATTCAGGTCGCCTGACACGTGCCAATGCACCGGATGAAGCTAACATTGGAGTCAAGCATGCAACGGTGTAAAGCTCAGGCCACGGGGCTTTCGATCATTTAAAAGAAGCCAATACCGCCGTTTCAATATCTGCACGAGGTTGTCCTTCTCCATCGTCACACAGCATCTTCAACACGTCGTCCAGCTCTCGCTGTGTCAATGCACCGTGAACGTCCGTGGCCCCCGCAAATGCATCGGCGGACTCAACCTTGTCATCACGCTCCCGTAGGTCCCGTACGAATGACGGAACGATACAAGTCAGCATGGCCCAGCGTTCCCTGCCGGATACATTCAATTCCGGCGGGGCGCGATGGTATGTCCTTGAATCGTAGAGAATCCCGGAACCTGCCGGAAACGACATCTGGACAACGTCCTTGTGTGGGCCTTCACCCGCAACGGTCGGTATCGCATTCAGTTCGGAAGGAGGAGGCGTATCAAACTCGTGAGAACCGAGAACAAACTGGGTTGCACCCGCCTCAGGCGTGAAATCAGTGAGTGCAATGTTGAACTGCATCCCAAGCCTGTCCTTGCGCTGTTTCCAGTTGGGGTATCGCGGCGAAATCGAGGCGTCGAGTTTCTCAAACTCCTCAGGCCCCAACATATAGGTGTGTGCTTCTGTCTCACTATTCAAAGGATAGGGATAGTCCGCATGCCAGCCACCAGGTTCAACACGCGCGTACTCACCGGTTTTTTCGGCCGGTCTCAGAATGGAAAAACCTGGGCACTGACAGTAGTGGATGTCATCAACACCAAAGTAACTTTCAATCAGCCATAAGGAGACCGGATGCATCAGTGCCTGAGCAACAGCCGGGGTCATTCCCAGAAAGCTGTCGTCCGATGACATCAACGATCTAGGACGAATGATGTTGTCGTTGGATTTATAGGGCCGACTGTCCTGGCCCTCCTTGACCTGTGCTTCCTTGTCAACGTTCTCTTCCCTGACCCTGGTCACGTTCCCAATCAGGTTCGATACCATCTCAGGGCTCATCACGTTCTCGACGACCGTCCAACCCTGTCTTTCAAGGTCCGCCAGGTAGTCAGATGGCAGTCGTGCCGGTGCCTTGCGGACGCCGAACACGCGATAGCCGCCCAGCGTCGCGATCTGGTCTGAATCGTCTGCAAGACGGTATTTTGGAAAGACGAGTTTGCTCGCGCCAGGTCCGAACTTTTCGTCCAACGCGGCTGCCTGGTTCGCATCGAGCGACCCGGCAGGCGCGACGTTTATAACTGATCCGGTCGCAGCGTTCTTCAGGGACGCGTCACTCTCCCATGCCCAGACACAGCTGTCGTCACACCTCGAGCGAAGCTCGTAGCCGCTTTCGCCGTGAACATCAGACAAGTGCAGACCGGAGGGTTCACTGACCAGTAATACGTAATCGGGCATAGCTCTACCTCAAGCGAACTGTGAATTCGATTGGAGGCTGGGGTCGGAATCGAACCGGCGTAAACGGAGTTGCAGTCCGCTGCATGACCACTCTGCCACCCAGCCGTCGTGGACAGTGAAACTTCCATTCCGCAAGGCGTCTGGAAGCGCATGTCGAGCGCGCGAGAGTCTACCGGATTATGGCTAGGGAATACACTCGTCGGCTTTTGTGAACGCCCGAGCAGCTCAGGAAAGCTAGATAGAGGACAGAAGCAGGAATGCCGCCAGTGAGGCAATAGCGATCAGTGACAACAGGTCGGTGGTAGAGGTCCTTTTCATGGGCGCCAGTATAAGCATGCGCCCCATCAAGCAGAACGATTATTTGGTCATATCCAAATAACAACTGATTCAATCAACGGTCGATCAGGCACCGAGTCGGGCCTGCGGCAGTATGCCTGAAACAATGCGATAGACCGCAGAACGCGCCTGTTCGACAGGTAAACTCTGATCGTTTCGAAGCTGGTTCCACATATCAAAACTGAGCGTGGCTTCCAGTGCATCCAGCAATACCTCGTCCTCGCGGATATCCGTCGGCAGGACAGATTCCAGTGCCGAACGTTCATGACTGACGATATCCAGATGTCGATTGAGCAGGGCGGTGGAGTGGAAACGGAGGGCGCCGGCTGCGATACGGTAAGGCATGATGATTTCATAGACTCTCAGCCGCCTCGCCAACAGTTGTTCCAGATTTTGCCACCACTCCGAATGGTGCAGTTGCTCATCCACGATCGGTGCAATCTGGGCGCTGATGGCGACGGACATCTCGGTATAGAGGCTCTCCATATCCTTGAAACGACGGAAGACTGTGCGCAACCCAACATTTGCCCTCTGCGCGACATCTTCCGCGGTCGGTGCAATTTTTCCTTCACGCACCAGCTCCAGCATCGCCGTGACAATCCGTTGCTTGGTATCCTCGCTGCGCAACCGGCGGCCGTCGGTTTCCGTAAAATTGTTGGTGAATTCAACCATCCCACTACTTTACCGCCTTCAGTCACCCTTTGTGCAGGGGTTCCTGCAAGTCCTTCTGTCCGCCCCCATCGCTACGGGTTAAACTAGGCGCGTGCCCGGGTGGTGAAATTGGTAGACACGCAAGACTTAAAATCTTGTCGCCTTCGGGCGGTGCCGGTTCGAGGCCGGCCCCGGGCACCAACCAACCTTGCTTCGCCTGGCGTGCTTCATGACCAACGTTCAGATTGATCACAATATCGCTGGTCTCAAACCTTCTGCCACGTTGGCGATGCACCAACGTGCCAATGCCATGCGTGCCAGAGGGGATCTGATCTCACACTTTGGATTCGGCCAGTCCCCATTTCCGGTGCCAGGCAAGATTGCAGAGGCACTTGCTGCGAACGTACATGAGAGCGCCTACCTGCCCACTTCCGGTCTCCCTTCATTGAGAGAAGCAGTGGCCGGGTTCTACCGCACACAGCACAGCTATGATTTCGCATCAAATAACATCCTGATTGGTCCCGGATCCAAAGATCTTATCTTCCATGCGCTCTATCTCATTGAAGGAGATCTACTGCTGCCAACGCCTTGTTGGGTCAGCTACGCGCCACAGGCCCGGATACACGGCAAACGAGTCATCCCAGTCGAAACTCGTGCGGCCGAAGGCTACCGGGCACGTGCTGAAGACATTGAACGCGCCGTCATCTCTCGAGGGCTTGAGGGCAATCAGAAAATACTGGTGCTCAGCAGTCCAAATAATCCGACCGGCGTCTGCTTGAGCAAGGATGAACTCGAAGATATCGCAGCCGTGTGCCGTAAGTACCAGGTGATCGTAATTTCGGATGAAATCTATGCACAGATCAACTTTATCAACGAGCCTTACGCAAGCCTGGCCCACAGCTATCCTGAAGGAACGATTGTCACCGGTGGCATCTCCAAGGTTTTTTCAGCTGGCGGATACCGGCTTGGTGTGATGCTCATTCCGGAATCGCTGTCCAAACTTGTCCCATCGTTTCTCGCCATGATGGGAGAGACCTTTGGAACTGTGTCGACCCCTGTCCAACACGCAGCTGCAGTTGCCTATCAGTTTGATGAATCGATTGCCTCCAGCGTTCGGATGGCAACGCAGATTCACCGTTTCACAGGCCGCTACCTTTCAAAGCGATTCAACGACATGGGGCTGAGCTGCCAGCAACCGGAGGGGGCCTTCTACCTTTTCCCAGATTGGGAACCTGTTCGCGAAGGTCTGCTACGACGGAATATTGCAACAGGTTCTGAACTAACGGCCTACATCTTTGATCGCGCCAGCGTTGCCTTGTTACCAGGGAGCGATTTCATGATGCCAGACGATTGCCTGGCCGTGCGCGTTGCGTCTGTGGACTACAACGGCGCACGGGTGATGGAGGCGTTTCCTAGCGAGGAGAACATGACTGATGAACTCACCGCCAGCTTGTTTCCCTTTCTTGTTTCAGGCTGCGACCGACTTGCAGATCTGATCGCGGAAATCAGCTAAAGCTAACGACCCTGAAATACGGGATCGCGTTTTTCTACGAATGCTTTGAAGGCTTCCTTGGAGTCTTCACTCGCTCCAACACGAGAATGTCGCTCTGTCTCAAGCTCGATATAGTCACGCAAGGGCATGTTTTCCGCGTTGATGAAGTTCTTTTTCATCTCGCCAATAGCCAGCGGTGCAGATTTTGCAATTCTGTCGACAATGGCGTTGACCTCGTCATGAAAGACGTCATCGGCAAACGATTGGGATACGAGGCCTATGCGTTCTGCATCAGGACCCTTGAACTTCTCAGGCAGGAAATACAGTTCGCGCGCCTTTGACGCACCCACGATGCGTGGCAATGTCCAAGGTCCACCCATGTCACCTGAAATCGCCACACCCAGGAACGCTGAGTTGAATGATGCGCTTGCAGTCGCGTAGCGGAGATCACAAGCACACGCCCAGCCAAAACCAGCTCCGGCACACGCGCCATTGATACCGGCTACCGTGACTTTCGGCATTTCATGCAGCAGTGTGCTGATGTGAAAGTAGATCTTCTTTGAAGGTTCTTGCTTCACGCCACTGGTGGACGCCTTCAGGTCAACCCCAGGGCAGAAACCTTTGCCAGCACCGGTGAAAAGAACTGCGCGGATGTTGTCATCTTCTGCGACACGACTGAGACAGTCGTGCAGCTCTCGCATCATTGGGGTATTGATCCCGTTCAGGCTGTCGGGACGGTTCATCGTGACAGTGGCGCGGTTGCCACTCACCTCATACTTGATCGCTTCGTAGTCTGACATGTTGTTTTTTCCCGACTGGTGAACAGGCGCCCAGAATAGCGAATCACCAGCATCGATACCACCGTCAGGCGATTGAACTGGTCAGGATCGGCAGGCGCGAACCAGGCGTTTGTCCCGAGTCCAGGGCCTTCAACCTCGTTGAAAAACCGTATTAGGCATTCACTGGTTCGCCGACGTGAACTGGTGGACATTGGCGAAGTATCGACGAGCTTCAATATCTCCGCCTTTTGACTCAGGAAAAGGTCCACAACTGCCGGCAGTTGATCATTGTGACGATAGTGCCCCCGAAAGAATCTATCGCGCACGTTGCCCTGATTAAGCTGTGCATCGGGAATGGCGTAGCGCGCACACTGTAGTCAAAATCGTAGGGAACCGATTGTACGAGATCAGGGCCGACTGACTGATTCTTCTTCAGGAATGATTTCGCGTTGTGGCAGCACCCATCGTTACCACCCCGGGTCAGAGCCCAATCCACGTTACTGATCAGGTATTGGAAGAGGGCGACGCGCGTAGACGCTTCAGCATTCAACCCTGTCAACGGGACTTCGGTGGCGTCAAAGGTCTCCCATCCGATTGGTATACTCGGTTGTTCCCGGGCGGGTAGGGCTAGGCCGCCTCGGCTTCCTCTTCCTCGATGGCATTCAGCACGTCCTCATCGAGTTCAGGTAGTTCGTCAACGGTGGTGTCATCGTCAACGGCTTCAATCAGTTGCCCGCGTTGTGTCTCGCTGAAGTCCTTGAGCGCTTTCACGCTTTCTTTCAGCTTCTCTTCCTGTTCTTTCAGAGACTCGATTTCAGCCTGTTGCTCGGCTTTCGTCTTGCGCAATCCTCTCGCATCGTCTTCGGCTTTCTTCCGCGCCGCGTTTTCGTCGTGCTTCTTCTTGTTCAGCGACTTCAGCTTCTTCGCAACGTTTTCAGGTGTGTCCGCGAGAACGGTGTTTACCTTTTTCAACGCTTTGGACTTCTCTTCCACCTGCGCCCTCAGCTTTTGAATTTCCTGAGCAGTGGAATGTTTGTTGGCGTCCATCGCCGACTCTGCGCTCGCGACCTTAGATTTCAACTCCGCGTTCTCTTCTTCCGCCAGTTTCTTTGCAAGTTCCGCACTGCGCAGTTGCTGCTGCAGTTCGTGTAGTTTGGCTTCATTCTCAACACGGGCATTGGTGATTCGTTCGTCGGCTTCCGTGACCTTCGCCATGTTCTCTTCGAGTGCTGCTTTGAGCTCTTCATCACTACATTCTGAGCTGATTCCCAACACGTCAGTAGCTGTCTTGATCAGCAACTGCTTGCTGATGGCGAGTTCCTTCCAGATTTTCAGATCCAGATCAGTTTGTTCCACATACTTCTCCGAGTTGTTGCTTACGATGGTCCGGGCCTTCTGCCCTAACAATCACCATTCAGGTTTACTGTCGGGTGGCCTAACCTAAACATGACACCTCACCACGACGCAGCTCTAGGGCAATTCAGACGGGAACATGAGTGGAGGTCCAGATGGCGGCGCATATGCTAACACTTCACCGCACAGGTCTCCAACCCTCTTGGAGCGGGATATAAGCAGGTTTCCGAACCCGAACGCACCTTGATGACGCGAGGGGCTGATCATCGGCCCGGTACAGATTGGTCGGCCGCCCATACGTTTCCCCTGGGGCACAACGAATCATTCAGAAGGGACGAAGAATCCGTCCCCATCGCCACCAACTGAACACATCAGAGAGCGCATGCGCAACGTAGGTCAGTGCTGCTGCGCGCAGGATTGACTTGACGGCCGGTAGATCCTGTTCCGCGATATATTCACCCTGCTGAAGGATAGGAAGGGCCTTGTTGAAGCTTGCATCCCATTCCTGTGGCAGCACGATGGCGTGAACAAATGTGGCCATCAACATCACCACGACGACGAGCCCTATGGCAAACACACCGATTCTGGGCATCTGCATAAAGATGGCGAAAAAGGGTAGCGACAGCAACCCGAGACCAATCCGTTGTATCGTCACCGCCATCGGTAGATAGCGCGCGGTCATTCGTGCGGTCGGCTCCTGTCTGTGAAACTGGATTGCGTGGCCAAATTCGTGTGTTGCCGCGGCCACCGCCGTCAAAGAATGGCCATGGTAGTTATCCGGCGAGAGGTAG
>NTKD01000044.1 GCA_002457275.1 OM182 bacterium MED-G24 | reverse complement strand
AGTCTGGTTCACAGTGCTGCCTTTGCTGGATCGTCCTGCCAGTCAAGAGGACTGGCCTGTGATTGCCTATGTGGCACTGCCGGTGCTCGCCACCCTGATTACCTTCGCCGTCGTTCGCATGCGACGCACGGCGCAACGAGAACAGGAAGGTACCCTCTCCCCCCTGGAGGATGGCTGGTTTAGATCAATCCGCGCTGGCTGGCGCAAGATATCGAATATTCTCGCGGGCCAGGATCTACCCACTGAACGGGTGTACGCCCTCAACAACGTTCACTTTCGTATCGAGAGGGGCATGATCGGTATTCTGGGGCCAAACGGTGCGGGCAAAACCACCCTGCTAAGACAGCTCGCAGGCATCCTGGACCCGACTCGCGGCACAATCTCATTGGGGGGCGTCCCCATGGAAAAAATCAAACATCACCTTGCGAACTGGGTCGGCTACCTGCCCCAGTACATTGGTCTGCCACAGGGTATGTCACCAAAAGAATATCTGCACTGGTATGCGGAGCTTTACGGCCTGTCTGCAGACATCCGTGACGAGCGCGTTGATTCCCTGCTCATCGAGGTAGGCCTAGAGTCAAAGGTTGATGACACGATCGGCTCACTGTCCGGAGGAATGAAACAACGCGTCGCGATCGCACGCACCCTGTTGCGACTGCCACCGGTCATTATCGTGGACGAACCCACATCCGGCCTTGATCCACGAGAGCGTATTCGCTTCCGAAATCTACTGAGTCGACTAGCTCGCGATCGCATCGTGCTGTTTTCAACCCACGTGGTTGAAGATGTAGCGGTTGCCTGTGACCGCGTCATGGTACTGGGTGGAGGTCGTCTGCACTTCGACGGTCCCACTGGGGATCTCGCCAACGTCGCGGGTGGTCGAGTGTGGGAAATAGTCTGCAAACGGGGTGAACTGCCGACATTGCCTGCAGATGCCCTCCAAACGGAAGAGCTTCCGACCCCGCAGGGAGACATCGCCTACCGAATACTGTCCGCGGATCAACCTCACGAGACTGCGCGTAAAGCCGACGCGACTCTGGAAGACGGTTACCTGTGGCTGATCGCGTCAGGTGGCTGGAACTTCGATCTTGAAGAGATACAGGCGTGAGCAGTTTCGCACAGAACTGGCGTGGTCGATTTCGTTTCCTGCGACACGCATGGACAGTCATGGCCGGCAGCCGCTACTGGGCATTGCCAGTACTGCCCCTCTTCTGGCTCGTTGTACAGAAGGTCTATCTCATTATCAACGACCTCAGCTATCTACCTGAAGAGGTCCAGGGCCCTCTCATCGCTGCGCCGCTGACGGCGATTGGTCTTTTCCTGGGCATGCGGATTATCGCCGGAGAGATTGACGACCGAAGCCTCGAGGTAGCCTATACGGTTCCGGGCGGCCCCGAACGACTATGGCTGATCAAACTGGGGGCAGCCATGATCATGCTGATCAGCGCCGAAATTTTTCTGGCGCTGGGCGTATGGTTGTTCTTCACACCGTTTCCACCCGGCGCACTCTACGGTGCACTCCAGGCATCCACCTTCTATCTCTTACTGTCCATGGCGCTCGGAACACTGTTTCGTGGCGAAGCAGCAGGCGCCATTGTGACGCTTGGCGTCCTGGGATTGAACGGACTGCTTACACAGTTCGGCGACAATCAGATCCGCATCTCGCCGTTCTTCAACCCCTACACGTTCACGACCGGGAACAGCAACCAGTACACCAGTGCTGAAGAGATTCTGGCATGGACCATTCAGAATCGCATGGGAATGTTGTTGGCCATGGCAGCCATCGCCGCACTCGCCTTCATGCGAGCGAATCGACGAGAGACCATGCTCGAAGGGTCTTAGGCTTTATGCCATGGTACTCCTGCCCAACTTAAACCCGTTCGATGATCGTGGCCGTACCCATACCGCCGCCCGTACACATTGCAATCAGCGCGGTCGACAAATCCCGGCTTCCAGTTCATCCAACACAGTCTGGATCAGCATAGGCCCGATACCACCAATGAGGTGTCCAAGCGCAATCGCACCGCCGTTGACGTTGACGTTGACGTTGACGATGTCATCAGACACATCGAGATCCTTCTGGAACTTCAGGACAACTGAAGCAAACGCATCGTTAACCTCATAGAGATCGCAGCATGGTGGACATGATTGACCTCACTGACTTCCGGATAGACCTCAGAACAACTCTCGTCAAAGGTCTTCACCTGTCCATCAATTAGTGCCTTACCCATTTTCTAAAAGGACGCGGACAGCCCCGCAAGACTCTCAAGCGTTGTACCGGGCCTTGGATGTTCGTCGCGGTCCAGCGCGAGTTCACTGCTTTCGTGGAGGATCGGAACCAGCGAGTCTTTGAATCGGCCGTCCTCAACTGGGCGCCATCACCTGTGGCAAAAAACTGTATGTCCTGGACATGAGTACCGGCGGGAAAATTGTCGAGATGAAGTTCCCAAAGGTCAAAATGATGGAGACATATTTCCCTCTCATGGCAGAGTGACAAGGAGTTTATTACTGTCCTCAACGACGAAAGGGGACGTCCAGCCACGATCACGAAGTTTAACGCCGCTAACAACGCGGTTACGTGGCACAGTGAGATGCCAGAGACCCGGACAACTATCGCCTGACCGCCAAGGAGAAGGGAGAGGCTGTCGGTCGCCTCATATTCGCGGTGGCCCTGACCGCCGTCAGCATATCGAACCCGATGACGGCCGGTGCCTACAACTATTACTACGTATTCGTGCCCAATCTGAACGTCAAAGTACTTCCCGACTCAAGCGCCGGGCTCGAAGTGCTGGAACAGGGACTGATCGGACAAGAGGATTCATCAGAGATCAAGGCACTCCGCCGACACATTGATCGCACACGAATGATCAGAAATGTACTTGGAAAGAGAGGTCTGTTTGTGACGGGTGGCAAAGATGAGTTCGACATCATGGAACTCGACATGATGACGGGCAAGTTGACGCGCTTCGGGTCATATGGCGCAGAAAAAGTACACGGAATTGAACTGGATGTCGTCTACGGTCTGGCTATTGTTGGGCAAAATGAACGGCAGACAGTCAATATCCTGGACCTATAGGCAGTGAGCAGTCGAACGGCTCTTTCAGGCGGATAGGCCATCGTCCGGGAGCACATCCAACACGCTCGTGGGACGTCAGTGTCAATAGACCTGGCTGGTTCCCGCGTCAGACCAGACTTGACCCAGGTCAATCTCCCGCAAGTTTTCCGTCAGTATTGCGTCAGGATTCGGCGACAACAGCCCGATATCGCGTAAAATGTTCGTCCACGTTTACCAGAAATCGGATTGGATTCATGTCGGAAACCGCCATCGATAAAGAAGCGATCAAACAACGGTATAGAGAGGAGCGCGACAAGCGTCTGCGCCCTGATGGCAACAATCAATACATCGAGATCAAGAATCAGTTTGGTCACTACTTGACCGACCCTTACACACCGTTTGTTGAACGTGAGCCCAAACGCGACCATGTCACATTTGCATTCATCGGGGGCGGCTTTGCAGGGCTGGTCACCGGTGCACGGCTTGTTGAGCAAGGGATTACCGACGTCCGTATCATCGAGAAAGGTGGTGACTTCGCGGGAACGTGGTACTGGAATCGATATCCCGGTGCCATGTGTGACACGGCTGCCATGATCTACATGCCATTGCTGGAAGAAACCGGTCATATGCCCACCGAGAAGTATGCACATGCGCCGGAAATTCTAGCGCATTGCCAGAACATCGGCCGTCAGTACAACCTGTATGACAACGCCCTCTTCCATACCGAGGTCGAGGATCTAGAGTGGGACGCTGACAACCATCGGTGGATCATCCGTACGAATCGCGGTGACGAATTTACGGCGCAGTTCCTGGGTATGGGAACCGGACCACTTCATGTTCCCAAGCTACCCGGTCTCGACGGTATCGAAGACTTCAAGGGTCACTCCTTCCACACCAGTCGATGGGACTATGACTACACAGGCGGCGACGACAAGGGTGCGTTGATGGACAAGCTTGGTGACAAGCGCGTCGGCATCATCGGAACCGGCGCAACGGCCGTTCAATGTGTACCGCATCTCTCTGAAGCCTGCGGTGAGCTATTTGTTTTCCAGCGCACGCCCTCGTCTGTCGATGAGCGTAACAACCACGAAATTGATCCCGAGTGGTTCAAGGAAATTGCGACACCGGGCTGGCAAAAACGCTGGCTTGAGAACTTCACACAGAATCAGGCGGGCGGCGGCGCTGACGAGGATCTTGTACAGGATGGTTGGACCGATCTATCGCGCATGTATCGCGACAAGATGCGCGACCTGTTTGCAGCGGGTGACATGAATCCCAAGAAGATGATGGAGGCAATGGAGGATGTGGACTTCGAGAAGATGGAAGCGATTCGTGCGCGCTGCAATACAATCGTTGAGGATCAGGATACCGCGGAAAATCTGAAAGCCTGGTATCGGCAACTCTGCAAACGCCCGACATTCCACGACGAATTCCTGCAGTCTTTCAACAACCCGAATACAACGCTGATCCATACAGAAGGCAAGGGTGTCGAGCGTATCACCGAGAATGGTGTCGTTGTTGATGGCACCGAGTACGAACTTGACTGCATCGTCTATGCATCTGGTTTCGAGGTCGGTACCGATTTTGCGCGACGATGCGGATTCGATCCGAAGGGTCGAGATGGAAAAACACTGTCGGAACATTGGGGGCCCGGTATGCGCACCATGCACGGCACCCATGTCCATGGCTTCCCGAACATGTTCATCGTGCAACCAACTCAGGGCGCGGCACTCATCTCGAATGTTCCGCACAACCTCACTGAATCCGGTCAAACGATCGCCATGATGGTCCGACACGCCATCGACAATCGCAAACAGGTGATGGAGGTCACTCAGGAGGCCGAAGACAAGTGGATTGAACTGCTGCTATCAGGTCCCGGACGGCAGGGCGGTGTCATCGGGTCACCAGATTGCACACCTGGCTATTACAACAATGAAGGTCAGGCTCGCGGACCCGGTGCGGAATTGTTTGTTGGCTATCCGCAAGGGCCCATGGCGTACTTCAAGTACCTTGAGGAGTGGCGTTCATCCGGCGATTTCGAGGGAATAGAGTTCCGTTAGACCTATCTCCAACCGACCCCAGCAGGTCGTTGCAACCGGCCAGCGGCGGGCACATGATTAATGGCCCGCAACGCCGCCGGAGCTTCGCCGCATGGCAGAAGCAGCAGACCTTCTCGCTCGTTACGAGATCGCTCTTGAGCGCTTGATGGACGAGGTCCGTGAGGACCACAACATTCTCGCCGCCATTCTCTGTGGCAGCCTGTCCCACGATCAGGTGTGGGAGAAATCCGATATCGACCTGGTGCTGGTGACGATTGATGGCGTCACCAGTCAGGGTGTCGTGATCAACGCCGAAGATATCAACGTGCACACCAGCATCATGACCCGCAGTCACTTCAAACAACGTCTCGACGCCGCCACCCGCAACAGTTTCGGCCACTCCCTGTTTGCCAAGGCCAAACTGATTTTCGCAAGGGACCCCAGCATCGAACAATTGTTTGATAAATTGAATATTATTGGCGAACGTGACACCACCATCCAGCAACTGTAGTCATTGTCGGAACTGCTGGACTGCCTGCACCAGCTTGTCGATACCGGGCACACGGTGTTGACGATCGAGCATCACCTGGACGTGATCAAGACAGCGGATCACGTAATTGATCTAGGACCGGAAGGCGGAAGTAGCAGTAGCGAGATTGTTGTGACAGGCACACCTGAAGACGTCGCTGCCTGCAAAAAATCGCATACAGGCAGGATCCTGAAAGAGGAACTCAAAGCGTAACATCCACACTGCTTCAACCAGACCTACCAATGGACTGAGATCAGATTGCAATGATGAAAACAAGATTACTGATTATGGCGGCCTTTCTCGCAACCGCTTCCCCTCTAACGATGGCGATGAACGCCGGCGTCAGCATTGGATCGCGGTGTTCACTCGCCATCGAACAGATCCGTGAGGACTGGTTCACCCTGAAGGATCGCATGGTCCCACCAGACGTCCGTATCACCCGCCCAGGTGCCCGCGACCTGTATTGCGTATCCCCGTCCTACGTCCGCAACGCAGTACAACGGCCCATCACGTCACAGATGACCTGCTTTACATTCGAAGGCAGCGATGAAATATTCTGCTGTACCGCCGGTTTTACAGAATGTGCCGCCCTGAATCCTGCCGCCATCAACGAAGCGAGGGCAAGGGAGGAGAAGCGGGCCGAACGTCGAGCAGCCAGAAAGGCGAAAAAGGAAGCCCAACAAGCAGAAAGGAAAGCGAAAAAAGACGCGGAACAGGCCGCTAAAGAAGACGCCAGCAGCAACAGCTAACCGATCTGCAACATTTCCACCCAGTTGCCATCCGGATCTTCGATCATTGAAATCCGGACCCCTAGCCTGATTTCACTCACCGGTACGGAATTGATAGGTTTGTGATGAATACAGTGTCGTCACGCCAATATTGAACCCATGGGTCAAAGTCACGGTGACATAGTCCTTAATGTGCGCATCCGGTTAGTTTGCCATAGCGACTCTTGCCAACCCCTTAGCCAAAGACTCGTCTTCAACACGATCTTCATTGAGCTGTATCTCCAAAGTCAGAGAGGTTGTCACGGCGTCACCATCCTTCGAAGAGTAGGAGTAAGACTCGCTTGCCAAAACTGAGGGATAACGCACTGGCTCATTCGCCATGAGCACCCGTTGAGTCTTGGACAAGCCTTTGAACGGCTCTTCACCAAGCAGGTCAAAAGAGTAAAGACCAGCATGTAGAGGTACCAGAAACAGGATACAAACAACGCCATAGTGGATCGGCCATACTGCTTCAACCGAGGACTTGTCTTGATCAATCCCAACCACATAGGTACGGGCCACAAGATCGTGCAGGGACTGGCGGGTTCTTCTATTAAAGACATAAAGATAGGCGGTTGACAGGATTGCGCCGAAAACTACGACTCCGGTAATAGCAGTGAGGGCGATGAAATAATCATTGAGAAGGAGGGAGGGCAATTCCGTTCAAGGTCAACGGGAATAAGAGAACACCAGCCCAGAGCAGCGAGATTCGTATACCTATACTCTCATTGTCCTCGCTCACAACTTTGATCTTGAGCAGACGATTGCCCACCGTCTGACCGCGGCCAATTTTGCTGTTCATCACACCGAAGTACGCAAGGACCATGGCAAGACCAACAGCACGCGCCAGCGGGCCGAGGGATACCAACCAATCGTAGAGGAGCATGCCAATAGACCCAAGTATCAGATAGTCGGTCAGAAACGCGAATGGTCGTCGCCAGAATCCTGCAACCCAGCGACTAGGGGACTGTTTTGAGAAATCTTCAGTTGGCTGGACCACCGCTCCCGGTTCCTATTCTTCCTCTTGCAGGCGCGTCCGAACCCGCATCAACAATTCGCCATAGTAGTTGTGGCCGCGTCTATCCCGTCCGCATCCCCAGAAATAGTCATACTGGCTGTTTTCCACCAGTCTGCGATCGCCCGTCTCCAAGAGCGCCGCCTCAACTTCCGGATAAGACCTGCACTTGATGTAGACACCACGTGTCATAAACGCTACGCGTGTCTGCTTCCAGTCACCTCGCCGCCCTCGAAGCCATGCCCAACGGCCGCGCTTTTGCGCATCTCTTGGCGTTGCCGCATCGAGAATGCGATTCTGATCTTCGGGTTTCGCAAACTGCATCGCTTGAAAGTAATGTTCGACCGTCGGCCAGTGTTCGCCATCCAGCAGGATCGTGTGTTCTGAATAAGTACCAAGTAACTCCGAAGAATCCTTCCTCGACAGAAAGTGTGCGTCTTCCGAGACAGCGTCAAAAATACTCATCGGGAACGCCAGAGTCGGGCCACACCCTGGTCTGTAGCCACCGCAGCGACGATCAGACCGAAGACGCCTGCACTGCCGAAAACTATCACTGGCAACAAATAATCATAGCGCCCCTCGGGAATAAGATAGAACACGAACGAAGCCAGGGCGATGAACATCAGGCTCATGACCACAAGAATCGTCCGATGCGACCGCTTGTACACGTAGGATTTATCCTGGTCATCCTCAACCAGCTTGAGTAAAGGAGAGAACAGTGTCCTGAGAATTTGCCGCATCAAGGTGTCAACGTATACTGGGGTGGTTGCCTATTCTACGCTTCTGTTGCATTTACCGCTTCCCTGCACAGTATCGCAACGTCCAAGTCCGGCTGGCACTTTACCTAAAGACCATGTTCTGTGTGAAAATGGCGCTTGAGTCACACGGTTGGTCACCGGCGAAATCAGCCAGGGAACCAGCAAGGTCCTCTTTGGGTGAACTGTGCTGTACACGGGCTTCCGGTCATTCAGAGTTATCGCTAGTGTGCAGACACAAAAGGAACAAGGGGATTCCAATGACTATGCGTGGCTCATTCGCTAGCGCCTACATCAAGACACTGTATCCGGGGTTACACACTCTATCACTGGTCCTGACGCTGGTTCTTTTCACCGGAACCATCCAGGCAGATTCCAGACCCAACGTGATCCTGGTCATGGCCGACGACATGGGCTGGGCGCAGACCGGTTATTACGGTTATCCGCACATGAAAACGCCGAACCTTGATGCGATGGCTGAGAATGGTCTGCGTATGGACCGGTTTTATGCCGGTGCTCCCAGCTGCACACCAACCCGCGCGACCGTGATGACCGGCCGCACCAACGACCGGACCGGCGCATTCCGTGTTGGCCACTCGATCAACAAACAGGAAAAGACGCTCTCAACCGCATTTCAGGAAGCAGGTTACGCAACCGCGCATTTTGGAAAATGGCATCTAAACCAGTCGGGTGTCGACGACCATCCACTGCCCAAAAAGGACCCCCATAATCCAGGTTTACTTGGGTTCGACTACTGGCTGAGCAATACGTCGGGATTCGACCTCGGTGAGTTCGAGCTCTCCCGCAACGGTAAGCGCGAGACGTTCAACGGCGAAGGCTCTGAGATCATCGTCGCCGAAGCCGTGAAGTACATTCGCAAGCAGGCCAAGAAGAAAAAGCCTGTGTTTGCAGTCATCTGGTACTCAGCGCCACACGGTCCGTGGACCGCCTCCGACGAGGACATTGCGCCCTTTCTCGGCAAAGTGGATCGCACCTCTGCAAACATGCTGGGTGAGATCGTAGCGATCGACCGCTCCATTGGACACCTGAGAGAAAGCCTGCACGATATGGGTATCGCCGACAACACACTCATCTGGTTTACGAGTGACAACGGTGGCACCGCCAATATCGACACCGAGATCATCGACGACGGTGAAGAAAGAGAGGTGATCTATCCGTCCAACTGCAGTGATCGCATTGATCCGAATCTGACCAGCCTCGAAGCCAGAACCCTGCACAATTGTTACGTGGGCGTTGACCCGGATAGTTCCGGACACCTCCGCGGATTCAAAAAGGACTTCTATGAGGGTGGCCTCCGGGGGTCAACGGTTGTCGAGTGGCCAGTCGGTATTGAACCCAGGGTCTCGAACTTCCCATCGGGAACCGTGGATATTTTCCCGACGATGATCGACATTGCCGGGCTCAGCCCGGATTCCATCAACAAGATCCACGACGGTATTTCGCTCGCGGGCGTCTTCAAGGAGGAACCTGCCCGACGAGAGCAACCGCTGGGGTTCCGGGCCAGTGGCGGCTGGATGTGGCTAGACAACGACTGGAAGATCGTCAGAAATCCGGACTACGCCAATGAAGACAAACTGATTCCATATGAGCTCTACAACATCATTGGAGATCCTAGCGAGGAGCGGAACCTGATCGATACCTACCCAGAACGCGCCAAACAGATGTACAAACAGTTTCGGGCGTGGAGCCTCTCGGTCTCCCGGAGTGCACTGGGTTCCGACTATCCAGAAGGTCGCGTCCTGCCAACAGGCCGGCAACCTGACCCGGTGATCGATGATCGACGTGCGATGCGCATCAGGGAGTGGACTGCTGAAGTCCGGGATGCAGAAGCCCACTAACCTGAACAAGAGACCGATGGAGTCCTGACTCATGCCCCCTAACATCGTGCTCTTTATGACGGATCAACTGAGGCGTGATGCACTCGGTTGTTACGGGAACGAGATCTGCAGGACACCCAACCTCGACAAGCTGGCACAAGAAGGTACCCGTTTTGACCAGGCCTACGCCGTCAGCCCGGTCTGTTCCCCATCTCGTGCATCGCTCATGTCCGGCCGTTACCCCCACAACCATGGGGTCATGATCAACACACATATCGCGCCGACCTGGAACCGCGGCCTACCGGCCGATTCGCCGACCTTCAGCCGGCAACTTAAAGACGCCGGCTACGTCCTCGACTACGCCGGTAAGTGGCACGTCAACGAGGACCTGGGACCTGAGGATTTTGGCTTCGACCGACACGGACTGTCCGGGAACGCCAGGCGCAGCGTCAACATGCGAAAGAGAGTCGACCCTATGAAACTGTACGAGCCGGGTACAGAGTCAGTGATCGAATTCGAGCGTGGCCGCATGGTGGTCGCAGGCACCAGCACAGGTACGGTCTCGGAACATCCCACCAGCCAGGTAACGGACCAGGGAATCCAGATGCTGCGCGAACGCGCGACCGGTGATGATCCGTTCTTTCTGCGCATCGACGTTGTCGCGCCCCACTTCGCCAACCGGGTCCCGGAACCCTATGCCTCGATGTATGACCCGGCGTCCATTCCCCCCTGGCCAAATTTTGATGAGACCTTCGAAGACAAACCTGCCGGACACCTGCGTAAGCACCAGGAGTGGCATCTCGAAGACAAGGACTGGGCCTGGTGGCAGCAGGTGATCGCGAAGTACTATGGGGATGTAACGCTGATCGACGACTGTGTCGGGCGCGTCTTGGATGCCATCCGTGAATGCGGCATCGAAGATGGCACCATTGTTGTGTTTTCCACCGACCATGGTGATGCAGCAGGCAGCCACAAGCACTTCGAAAAGTCCGGCACCATGTATGACGAGGTGTTTCGTATCCCGATGCTCGCCAAAGTGCCCGGCCAGGATGCACGCGTTGTGCCCGAGTTCGTCCGTCTGATGGACTTGATGCCGACGTTTGTCGAATGGGGAGACGCGAAGATGCCCCATGACCTCGACGGTAGAAGCCTCGCACCTCTGATCTACGATGACGTACCCGCTGACTGGCCCGACAGTGTCTACTGTGAAAGCCACGGGGAGGTCTGGGGTTACAGCAGCCAGCGCATGGTCCGCACGGATCGATGGAAGTACGTGTATTGCCCCCATGATCTGGACGAACTGTACGACCTTGACGCCGACCCAGCCGAGATGTCCAACCTGATCAACGACCCGGCGCACCGAGACATCCTGCAACAGATGAAAGCGCGTCTTATCGGATGGAACGACGCCACCGGTGACATGTTCCAGTGGATGTGGGTCCAGTGGAACTTCCCCGAGCCGGTCAGCCCATACCCCGGTCCATCATCATGAGCCAACGCATGGTTTTCCGACGACTCGTCACGCTTCTGGGTCTGACCCTGGTGTCGATGGGTGTGATCGCGGCACCCAACGTGATCCTGGTGATGGCCGATGACATGGGGTACGCCCAGACCAGCTATTACAACCACCCGGTCCTCAAAACACCCAACCTGGATGCGATGGCGGAAAGCGGTCTGCGCATGGATCGTTTCTATACCGGAGCCCCGCAGTGTTCGACCACACGCGCAACTGTGCTGACCGGTCGCACCAATGACCGCACCGGGGTCTTCACGGTGGGTGATGCCATCAACAAGCAGGAGAAAACCCTGTCGCAGGCATTTCGTAACGCGGGTTACACCACTGCGCACTTTGGCAAATGGCACCTGAACCAGGTCCATGCCCCCCAGGGCAATCCCATGCCACTCTCCGACCCACACAACCCGGGTGAACTCGGTTTTGACTACTGGCTCAGTGAAACCAATCAGTTCAACCTCGACCCTGAGTTCTCCCGAATGGGAACTGTGGAACAGTTCAAGGGTGAGTCTTCCGAGATCCTGGTCGCAGAGGCACTGAAGTTCATCGAAGCTGAGAACGAAAAAGACAAACCCGTCTTTGCACTGATCTGGTACGCATCGCCGCACGGCCCCATGGAGGCGTTCGACGACGACAAGGCGCCATTTGTCGACATGCACGAGTTCTCCGCCGCTCACCACGGCGAGATCATCGCGATGGACCGCTCCATCGGCCAGCTGCGCCAGGGACTACGGGATCTCGGTATCGCCGATGACACCCTGGTCTGGTTCATCAGCGACAACGGTGGGTTGCCGACGTTTGGCGTGACGCGCGGCTCAACCGGTGATTACATTCCCGGCGTCATCCCCGATTCCACAGGTCATCTACGAGGCTTCAAGAGTTCGTTCTATGAAGGTGGGTTTCGTGTGCCCGCCATCGTCGAGTGGCCGGGCCACATCGAGCCACGCGTCAGTCAGTTTCCCTCTACCACTCTCGATATGTTTCCCACCTTGATTGAGATCACGGGTTTGAGCCCCGACGATATCAATAGGGTGCACGACGGTATCTCGCTGGCCCCGAACTTCAAGAGGGAACGCAAGCGACGCAAACAACCCATCGGGTTTCGCGTGCTGGGGAATTTCGGTTGGCTGGACAACGATTACAAGCTGATCTACTACCGCGACTATGAACAGGCATTTGTGGATGGCAGGTTCAGTACAGAACTGATGGAATCGCTAACAAAGGAATGGCAACTCTATAACGTTGTAGAAGACCCTTCAGAGCAGAACAACCTAATTGAAGCAAAGCCAAGAATTGCTGCCCGGATGCGGTCACAACTGGATGCGTGGAACGCGTCTGTCGACCGCAGCGTCGAAGGTTCAGACTACCCTGAAGGACGAGTCCTGCCGCTCGGGCGTGAAAACCCACGCCGATAGCCATCACAGTTGATCGTCCAGGGTCGATCAGTGACTGGTCCTCCCATCCTCACAGTACCTATAGTCCGAGCAGCGCCGCGAGTGCAATACCCGCGAAGAGTCCAGGAAGCTGCACAATACCCGGAGACTTCAGCTGAGCCGCAAGTTCCCCGCCAAGGTCATGACTGTCCCGGGCCCTTAAGGCGACAGGCACTTCAAACAAGCTAGCATTAACAGCACTCCCGAATGCGGTCGCAACCAACACGGCACTCGCCCAACTGTCCTGCGGTACCAGGAACGCAAGCGCCGCCACCAGGCCCCAACTACCCGCGAGGCCACCCCAGCTCATCCACAATGCCTGACGCGTATCGTTGGCAGCGATGTCGAAATTGAACATAAAGAAATAATTGACTGGCGCCTCCGCAACGGTCACCCGGGATTGCGATAGCATTGCACCACTGAAGTGGCCCCATTCGTGGGCCAACGACGCCAGCACAATCCCCGCCATAAACGCCGCGATCACTGAAGTTATCGCCGCCAGCTGCCATCCGCTGGCGGCAGCCCAGGTATGAGCCGCGCCAAACAGGATCAACGTTGCGACGACTGTAACCGCATGGATGCGACCAATTTTCGCCCGGTTCGCCGTATTGGCAGTGCGATGCGCTTCTTCCTTTTCCTGGTTTTCCGACTCGTTAGCCGGAGACTCTGTAGACGCTTCCGACTCGGAAGCATCCGACAATGTTGGTGTTTCTGCGGCTGCTGATTCTGACACGGCTCTAGTCCTCGTCACGTGGCGGAATTGGCTACTATAACACCGCGATCCTGAGCGCGAGACAGGAACGTGATGCACTGGGATCAAAGGGTGAACGGGCCGAACAAGTGTCCCACCTGTCACGGCGGGATGAGCAAGTTCACTCCTTCTTCCCGGTCTCATTCTTCCCGGTCATTGCCTTTGCTGGGGCCAACGCTTCTTCGACTTTATCGGCTACCCTAGCCTTGCCAGGCTCACTCTCGGTGTCGCCCACATAGGTTGCATACTCTGGGCTTTTGAGCCAGTCCGGCGGCATCCGATCAATGACTTCCTTCAGCGCTGCCGCTGAACGCGGATATTGACCTTTATCATCAGTGTCTTCGATCCAGGCGTCGAGTAACCCGCGCATCTTCGCGAGCTGATCTGCGTATTCGGGGTCGCCCGCGAGGTTGACCACCTCATCCGGATCCGAGTGCAGGTCATACAGTTCCTCTGGCACACGCTCCCCGTAGGGCGCTGCATGCACACCCTCAAGTTCACCAGCCTCATACATTCTGCGCATGGCCATGAAACTGGTCGTCTCACCTTGGGGATCCTGCATGGACGCGACCATCTCGCGATGCCCCCAGTTGAATAGCGGTCGATCCAGCATGAAGTTCCTGATGTAGTGGAAACGCTCACCCATAACCGAACGGGTTCTGTCGATCACGTTCGACATGCGGTCCGCTGACGAATACACATACTCACGGTCATAGTCAGGCGCAAACAGATCCTTTGCATCCATGTTCTCGGGGACATCAATACCGGCAAGCGCCAGCGTCGTCGCGCCAATATCCATCAGGTTCACGATGTCACCGCGCCGGTCCGGCTCGACAAAACCCGGTCCGGTAATGATCAGCGGCACGTGCAACCCCTCGTGGTAAACGAACTCCTTGCTCCGGGGCAGATCAGAACCGTGATCGCTGTACAGGATCACCACCGTGTTGCCCCACAGGCCGTCATCCTTCAGCTGTTGGATCACCTCACCGACCTGATGGTCGGTACGCGCTATCGAATTGTAGTGGTCGGCAATATGCTGTCGGACCTGCGGAATATCCGGGTACTGCGCCGGAACACGAACGTCGGCGGGGCCAACAGGTTCGACGCCCAGTGCGCGCAGCTCCTCTTCAATATTGGCAACACCCTTGCCACCCGCAATCGACATCTGGCCAAACAACGGTAGACCTTCTGGTACTTCAGACCAGTGACCCGTACCCCGCAGCCCCTTCCCCCATCGGTCGTTTTTCGCTGCTTCCAGGACCTCCGCTGACGGGTTACCAAAGGAGTAAAGATCAGTCCGGTCATAGGTGAAGTTATAGTCATCCTTGTGAGAGTTGTACGTCTCGTAACCCGCATTGCGGACCATCTCGGGAATCGGCTTTATCCCCTCAGGCAGATGAATCTGATAACCCAGCGTTCGACCCGAACGCATATCGTGGGTCCCAAGACGAATGGGGTAGTAGCCAGTGGCAAACGCAGACCGGGAAGGCCCACACACCGGATTTGCGGCATACGCTCTCTCAAACACCACGCCTTCATCCGCCAGCGCATCAAGATTGGGCGTAGCGACCAGGTCGTCACCATACGTGCCGTACCAGGGCGTCTGATCATCGATGTCGATCCACAGGATATTGGGTCGGGGACTTTCCTCATTTACGGTGCAGGACGACAGGGCAAAAAGCGTCAGCACGCAGATGGGAATGAAGCAGATTCTGCGAATGCGTGACATGGTTCGAGGTCCTTTGTGAAGAGGATGCAAAGTAGCGCACGCCTGCAGGTCGCCGCAACCCGGGCTTCCCCCAATCAGCGGAACTGATTGCGGCAGGGATTACCGGAGACACGGTGAAAGCGCGGCGCTATGGGAGAGAGATGGTCCGCCGCGGACTGGCATCGAGTTACGGCGTTCGCAGCACAATTGCGGCACATTCCGGTGATTTTGAGCTGGGACGTGACCTTCACCTTCGGGGTATTGATGCGTCTGAATGTGCGTTGATCACAGGACTACATGGCGGTCTTTGGCGTACGCTCTGTCCCGAGATCTATAACCATCAGCTGTTTCAGGAAAAGATCAAAGAGGTTGGAATCGACAAGGCGTCCATCGCAAAGCGGAACGTTACAGATCTGCCGTTCTAACGCCGGGTATGTCTAATGGTTGTTCAAGGACAATCATCGGTGCCCCATGAACGAATAGAGTTACACGATTTTTTTGGAGGGGAGATCGATGGCTGCTGATGGATTAAAGTTAGGCTATGTCAACGTGTTCGTCTCAAACTTCGATGCCTGCTGCACGTTCTTTACAGAGTCGCTAGGGCTCACCCTGAACCAACACGAAGACAGCTTCGGCTATGCGTCTTTCAATGCAGGGACAATTTCATTTGGGATCGCAAAGACTGACGACCCTTCACTCGTCGGCAGCCACACCGGAGTGGGATTCATCGTCGATGACATCGACGCGACCTACAAGGACCTCGTTGCCAAAGGTGTCGAATTCGAGATGCCGGCAACAAATATCGGATTGTCCTTGCCGTAGACCATGAGGGCCGGCGCTTGGACCTGCGGGAACTCGCCGACCTTGAAGCCAAATCCAGAGCTATCCATGGTCACCGGCGACGTTGGCCAATTCGCTTTGTAAAAACAGACAATTGACTGTGGATCCAGTTGCTCGAATGTCGCTCTTTTTCCTGCGACAAGCGCAGCTGGCTCATTCGGATCGGCAGCGCAGTTTCGTATGCTCTGACCAAATTGGCTGCCCGCATCGGTCTCATCGACAGCCCTCGATGGCAGGACACCATTGACGCATATCGACAGCACATGGAACGACACATGCAGTTGACGAATGATCCTGAACTGTCAGCTTGGATGGAAATTCAATCCGTAACAGACCACTAACGCCCACCTAGATGCCGAAAAAAACCGCAACGATCCTTACTTCCGATCATGCGGCGGTTCGACCAGAGCACTGACCGAAGCATCATCCAAACGGACCAGTTCAATACACGTTTTTGATCGTCAACGCATCGAAGATCGTTGCCGCAGCGTCTCCATCAGCGTTTGCAGACCTTCCGTCTCACCCATTCGTTGACGCAACCGTATCTCGGTCGTGAGCAGATCAAGATCGTTGGGCCACTGTCGTCTAGCCTCCCTGGTCACTTCCAGGGCTTCGGAATAGAGCCCGGTTGTCTCCAGGCCCACGGCATAGACATAGACATACCGCGGTATTGCACCTTCGTACTCGGAGGCTTGCCTGAGATGACCTATCGCCTCCTCCAGTTTTTTCTGACGAATAAGCAACAAACCGTAACTGTGGTGTGCTGCCGCGTTGTCAGGTAGTACTGTGATCGCATGTCTCAGATGGACCGCCGCCTCCTCGTCGCGTCCCACCGATCTCAGAAAATCAGCATACCGCAACAGGGCGGGTGGATGGTTGGGTTCGATTCGAAGAGCCTGCCTGAAGTGGGACTCTGCTCCCTTCACATTACCCAGATTCATGGCGACGTCCGCCAGCGTCAACTGACTTTCTGGCTGACCGGCTGACAGCATGAGCGCGTCGCGATATTCATTAACAACACGCATTTCGGAACCAGTACCCAATCTGACCGGTGAGGCAACCAGACTCCTGGCCGCCGCATGACGGACCACCCTGACATCATCCGAGAGCAATGGCGTAAGAATCCGCTGCCTTTGCTCTGACGGCGCAACCCGCACAACATTGGCTGCTGCTGCACGAATCAACGGATCATCGGAGGCCATATGTTTTTGCGATGCCGCAACTGACCGTGGCTCTGGCCAGTCGGCCAGTTGTTGAAGCAACGTTGCTCTGATTATCGGCGCGGTTGTCGCACGACCAATCTCGGATATCAAGGCATCCACAGCCGAAACATCCAGGCTTCGTACACGAGACAGCGGTTCAGCCCAGATATTACGTCGTGTGTATTCCGGGTGCCATGCGCGAATGTTCTCGTCTGCCCACTTGTGGGTTTTGTCCTCATGGCAGTTCATGCACGGATCTGGCGACCCGACCTCCAATGACAACAGAGGGTCCGGAACATGGAATCGATGATCACGACGGTCATCAACCTGCATGTAGGTGCGCGCCGGCATGTGGCAATCAACACAGGCCGCGCCCTCAGACCCCTCGGGATGCCCATGATGATCGATGCCATCGAACACTGACGGAGCGTGACACGTCGCACAGAGATCGTTTCCCACCTGTAACAACTGCCCCGAATGAGGTTCATGGCAGTTGGAACACGTGACGCCAGCCTGATGCATTTTGCTCTGCAGGAACGAACCCAGCACAAAAACCTCATCCTGAATCTGCCCGTCTGCGAAGTAGAGCCCGTCGGCCAGCAAGGTCAGATCGTACCGGTCAAAATAGTCTCCGGTAGAGCGATCGCTGATCAGTGATCGCCTTGAATGACAACCACCACACGTATCAATCTCGGTACTGGACAACGAACCCACCGGGGCTGCGATCGCGGCGCGCTTGCCGAAACGCCATTCGATCCCATCAGTTGAAGGCAGGTATCCGGTGTTTCCCGAGGTCAACTGGCCTGTTTTCGCCAACTCAAGATGGCGA
>NTKD01000043.1 GCA_002457275.1 OM182 bacterium MED-G24 | reverse complement strand
GCTTGATGACCTGAAAGATGCAATGGCCGCTGTTCGACCCGGTGCCTGGGATGATGCGGGTGCTGCGTACGGCCCGCAGATCAGTGTGACCGCCCAGGAACGGATTCTGGGTTACATTCAGAAGGGCAAAAAAGAGGGTGCGAGCTGTCTGTTGGACGGCTCCGCCTGCCGGGTCGAGGGCATGCCAGATGGCAACTGGGTTGGCCCAACACTGTTTGCAGATGTGACCACCGACATGTCGATCTACCGTGACGAAATTTTTGGCCCGGTGCTGGTGACCATCAGTGCCGATACCCTGGATGAAGCCATCGAGATCATCAATCAGAACTCTTTCGGAAATGGGGTTTCCCTGTTTACGTCTTCAGGTGGTGCGGCCCGAAAGTTCCAGAGTGAAATCCAGGTGGGCCAGGTGGGAATCAATGTACCCATTCCGGTGCCGCTGCCGTTTTTCAGCTTCACCGGCTGGAAGAGCTCCTTCTTTGGTGACCACCACGCTTATGGCAAACAGGCAGTGCGCTTCTATACGGAAACAAAGACGGTCACAGCACGCTGGTACGATGATGACGCTGTGGCGGATACCAACATGACCATACGTTTGAGCTGAAGCTGATCAAACGACATCACAGAGGGTGAATTCATGAGCAAGATTGATGTAACGATTGAGGGACATCAGGCACTGTTGACGATCAACAACCCTCCGGCCAATACGTGGGATGGAGAGAGCCTGCCGTTGCTCAGAGATACGATCGCGGAAATGAACGAGAATCGGGAAGTCTATTCGCTTGTTCTTACGGGGGAGGGCGAAAAGTTCTTCTCGGCAGGTGCCGATCTGAACATGTTTGCCGATGGCGATATTGCCAATGCGCGCCGAATGGCCGTGGAGTTTGGTTCTGCTTTTGAAACCCTGAGTCAGTTCAGGGGTGTGTCGATTGCCGCAATCAACGGCTTTGCAATGGGAGGTGGTCTGGAAGCAGCGATGTGCTGCGACATCCGTGTTGCTGAATCACAGGCGCAGATGGGGTTGCCAGAGGCGACAGTGGGTCTGCTGCCGGGCGGGCTTGGTACACAGCACCTTTCATGGCTGGTAGGCGAAGGCTGGGCGAAACGGATGATCCTGCTGGGCGAACGCGTTGACGCAGAAACCGCCAAGGCGATCGGGCTGGTAGAAGAAGTGGTTCCCACCGGTGAAAGTCTGAAGCGAGCACAAGAGATGGCGACCATGGTGGAGAACCAGAGCCCCATGAGTATTGCCGCGTGTAAAAACCTGATTCAGAGTGCGCGTCATCGTGCCATGAGTGATGGCTATATCCTGGAACGTGACGCCTTTGTGAACCTGTTCAGCACCGATGATCAGGCAGAGGGTGTTAATGCATTCCTGGAAAAACGCAAACCAGCCTGGAAGAACAGCTGACCATGTCTGACGTGGTGCTCTTTGAGCAGGGCGGTGTTTGCGGTCATATCCGCCTGAACAGCGAGTCGACGCTGAATGCGCTCAGCCTCGATATGATCGATCTAATGTACCCTCGATTGTTGTCCTGGCAGGACGATGACGACATCGCCTTCGTGCTGATTGATGGCGCAGGTGATCGGGCGTTCTGTGCGGGAGGAGACATACAGGAACTGTATCATTCGATGGTTGCGCACCCGGGCGGTCCGAATCCGTATGCAGAAGGATTTTTCAGTCGGGAATATCGCTTCGATTATCTATTGCACACCTACAGAAAACCGGTCGTGGTCTTGGGGCACGGTTTCGTGATGGGGGGTGGGCTTGGGATATTTTCAGCCGGAAGCCATCGTGTCGCGACGGAGACGACCCAGATGGCGATGCCGGAAATCACCATTGGTCTGTTTCCGGATGCTGGTGGGACCGCACTCTTGTCGAAGATGAAGGCACATCATGCTGCGTTCATGGCCTGGACCGGCTGCCGATTGAAAGCGGAAGATGGCCTCGAAGCGAACCTGGTCGACTATGTGGTGAGCCAGGCAGACCTGGACACGTTGAGAGAGGCATTGTTTGCGCTGGAAGGCGCGCAAGGCGATCGCACTGCCGTTGCCACCAGGATTGCACAGGTGATCGATGACGTTAGGACGGATGATGTGATCGATAGCCAGTTGCTGCGATATGACGATGTGCTTCTTGATCTGACCCGGCCGATGATCGAGGGGACCGACGACATTGGTGAGGCGACGCATCATTTTTCGGAGACATTCAGATTGATCGAGACTGATGAGAAATGGCTGGTTCGTGCCCGGGACAGCTTTTTTGGAGGCTGTGCGGTCACTGCGATCATCATCGAACAACAGTTGATTCGTGCACGCGAAATGGACCTCGCGGCCATGTTCCGCATGGAGTATGACATCGCGAGCCAATGTGCCTACCACAGCGACTTTACAGAAGGCGTACGCGCGTTGCTAATTGATAAAGACAATGCACCCCGGTGGCAATTCAGCAACGTATCCGATGTGCCGTCCTCTCATGTCCTGCATCATTTCGAGCCAACATCATCACATCCGCTTGAAGATCTCGGGCGGTGAAACGGTTCGCCATCATTGGGAGCGGCGGTGCGGGCAAGACCACCCTTGCGTTGGCGCTATCGGAAAGCCTGCGTATACCTGTGTTTCATCTGGATCAGATGTGCTGGCAACCGGGACTGAGCACGAAGCAGTGCGTCCTCGGCTTGATGCGGCCATGGCGCAGGACACGTGGATCATCGATGGGAATTACAGCAGTTCAATAGAGGAACGTATTCAGCGGGCGGACACAGTGATCTTTCTGGATATGTCGGTGTGGGTTTGTGTCACTGGCGCGGTTCGCCGCTATTTTCAGTATCGAGGAACACATCGTCCCGATGTGACGGAGGGCGACAACGAGCGTCTGACGATGGATTTTCTGGGATGGATTCTCGGCTACTGGCGAAACAGGCGTCCTCGTGTCCTCGCGTTACTGAACGCCCCTCGTCACGACACCCGGGTCACGATTTTGAGGAGACGCAGGGAGTCGTGCGGGCTTTGAGTGCAACGTTCAGAAGTTCGCGGACTCCGTCTGTTTGAAAGTTCTCCTGGCTACGAACCTTCTGGTAGCTCAGGGTCCCATGTAAAGTGATCAACCGGCAGTTCCAGTTGTTTGCCAAGGAATGCAAATATCGCTTCGTAGAGCTCCAATTGAGCGCGTAGCCCTGCGAAACCGTGACCTTGTTTTCCGTCGGTCATCCACTCCGGTGGATTGCCAGCCTTGTTTAGTGCCTGTCTCATTCGGCGCGCGTGCGCGATGGGGGCACGACGGTCAACAGCACCGTGGATCAACATGACATCAGCCTTGATTCTGTCAGCCAGGTTGCTGGGGGAACGTGCCATGAGGTCTTCCTTATCGGTGCCAATCGCTCTGGCGACGAAAGAACGACCCGCGTTGTCCTCCGGGATATCACCCAGTTTGTCCATAATGGTCAGGTCGTAGACACCAGCGATACCGACGGCGCACTTATAGAGATCCGGTTCACGTGCGGTGCCCATCAGTGCGGCATAGGCACCATAGCTACCACCATAGGTACAGATTTTCGCCGGGTCAGCTTCGCCGTTTTCAATGGCCCAGAGTGTCGCGTCAGTCACATCATCCTGCATCAGCGTACCCCACTTCTGGTAACCGACAGTCATGAAATCAAGGCCGAATCCACCGGATCCACGATAGTTGACCTGCAAGACATGGACGCCAAGCATGGCGAGCAGCTGGACCTCCCGGTCATAGCCCCAGTAGTCCCTGACGCCATGTGGACCGCCGTGCAGAAGAACGATCATCGGTCCGGGGCGTGGTGCATTGGGTGAAGTGGTGAGATAGCCATAGATCGTTGCATCGTCCCGGGTTTTGATTTCCACAGGGGTCATCGGTGCCAGGGGGGCATCCTCGAGCCCCGGATAGGCCGAGAACAAGGTTTCGACAGATTTACGTTTCAGATCAACGAGGACGAAACGACCAGGGTTACGGTCACCCTGAACAAGCGCGACCACCTGTGAATTGTCTTTGGTCTGACTGGTGAAGGTGATCGTGTCTTCCGGGAATGTCTGCTGTAGACCCTGTCGGATGCGCGCCAAAGGGTGCTTGTTGGACAGGTAGTGAATCGAAGGAAAGTGCATATCGCTTCTGACCGCGTAGATCTGATAATTCAAATCGCGAAACACAGACGTCACGTCTACATCTTTCAGTCGAAGCAACATTCGGTGTTCACCGGTCTCCTCGTTGTAGAGGCCAAGGCCCTGTGTTGATCCCCCCCGGGAATCGAGTGTCAGGTAGGTATTGGGTTGAGCTCCCACACCGATGGGTTCCCATCCTGACGTTCCCTGGTCGTAGGCTGTGATCAGCTCCCAGTCCCGACCCCGCTTACGATGTACTTCGGTCCCGTTCTGTTCATTTCTTCCCGTGGTGAAGATGACTTTGCCGTTTCTATCCGCGACGAAACTGCCATAGGGGTAGAAGGAGCGTGCCACTCTTCGTTCGAACCCCGTTTTCAGATTCGCTTTCCATACTTCGCCAAACTGGTCAGGTGATCCACGAACAAGAATGTGCTCCTGGTCATCAGGCAGTGTATGCACAACGATGCAACATGTCTGAAAATGCCGGTTGATCTTGGCTCGGCGCACATCCATAGCCAGGATTTCGCCGGTTAATCCTTTGGTATCCCTGAATTCGCGTCTCGCGATTTCTGTAACAAGATGATAGTCACTGCCCCAGTGCATGTAGGCGATGGCCCGCCTGTTGCCGAGATTGGATCGGAAGACCTCTTTCCGTTCCGGCATCTTGTAGAGGAAGAACCAGTTATCGTCGTCGATGTATTTTGTGACGACCAGATATTCACCGGTTGGTGAAATCATGACGTTGTCGATGTCAGGGAGTGCCAGGATATCCCGTGGATTTGTCGCTTGAACGAGACCTGCGTACACAAGCAGTGCCATCCAGTACCAGGCACGAAACCTGACGACTCGAAACAGATAAGTGGAAGCGCAGACAACAATCATAGTAGTTTTCCGTTTTCTCGGCTGCTTGTGAGGTTGAATCTACTACTCGTTACCTGACAAGTACAAATCTCTCACCTGCTCGAAAAGACATGCTCACAAAACAGGCTCCGTAATCCCTGCCCATAGCATGGGTGTGGGCCGCAGAATTACATCTGAATCAGGGTGAACGTTGTGCCGGGGTCGCCGAGAACCTCCATACTGCAAGTACCCTGATCCTCGCTGACGCTGTACGCCAGATTTTCCTGGAAGCGCCAGAAGACATAGTCCCTGTCACATCGCAGCTTTAACTCTGCGATCTCACCAGCGACGTTTTTAATTAGGAAATCACTTTTGTGTAGATGGAAGAACCACGAATACGGGTCCTGTGGGATCCTCGCATCGACGGCGTACGTTTGATCATCAAAGCGTAGGGCTTCCATGTCAGCGACGCTCTCCTCCAACATTCCAATGACTTCGCCAGAGAGGTCCGTGCCTTTGATCTTCTCGAATGTGTTTAGGGCACCTGCAAAGTCCTTTAGCTCGGTTTGGAGCACGAACAGCTTCAGCAGGCTCTCTTCAACGACGTCCTGTTTAACATTGTTGTTGTACCTCATTTGGCGCATGGCGAGGGTCAATGCCTCCAACTGTTCATCCTTCGATCCCTAGGCTTCGGCGATCAGATAGCGGGAGTCGTGCACGAAGAAGTACTCCGCGTTGTTGCGGAGCTCGCATGACTTTATACGATCGAAATCTCGCATGACTTCATACGATCGAAATGTAGACGGGCTTTTCCGCGTCCTGGTTTCTCAGACCTTCCAGTATTCCCTGATACGGTGCCCGAAAGATCCCCCTGGCGGGGCCGCCTTGCATCGCAAAAACCAACTGGAAGGTTTCCCCGGCGTCCAGTGGTTTACCGTTCAGGTGGGCAGGTTTGTAGGTGAATTTTTCAATGGCCCTGATGGCGTTCTTCTCAAACCTGGGCTTTGTCGAATTTTGGACGGATATCTCATAGTGTTTTCCATCGCTTCCGACCATGTAGTGTAGTTCAACGAACCCTTCGATCAGATTGACCTTTGCACCCGCTGGATATCTGGGTCGCTTTAATGTGATCAGCTCGGGTGCTTCGTAGACTTCAATTTCAATGGCGGCTGCTTCGGCCTCGTGTTTACTTGCGACCGCAATAGACATCGTCAGGGCGACCGAGATGGTCACTACAGTGACCTGAACCGTCATTCTTGTGTTGCGCCAGGCAGTCGGGAGTTCTGGTATCTGCGCGGTTCGCACAGGTGAGTGATTATTCAGTTCGGTAAAGAGATTGAATGCTAGAGAAATCCAGGTCATCCGCCCCCCGTTCTCGCAGCTGTTCGTATTGTCGACGGGCGAGTTTGCCCAGGGGTGTGTAAGACGTTGATTGATCAGCCATCCCCAGCGCCAGATCCAGGTCCTTGATCATCAATCTAACGAGAAACCCCCTAGCATAATCGTTGGCTGCTGGTACGTTCTCCATGACGCCAGGATAGGGGTTGTATGTACTCACTGCCCAGTTGCCACCTGAGCTGGCGCTTATGACGTCGGACAATACTCTGGGGTCGAGCCCGTTATCGACCCCCATCTGTAGCGCTTCGGCAGTCCCGGTCATGGTGATCGCAAGCAGCATGTTGTTGCAGATCTTGGCGACCTGACCTGCGCCTGCGTCTCCTGCGTGAAAGATGTTTTTGCCCATATCTTTGAGGATGGGTTTTGCAGCGTCGAAACCGGATTCTCTGCCACCAACGATAAACGTGAGGGTGCCGGCGACCGCACCACCCACGCCCCCTGACACGGGCGCGTCCAGCATTGTGATACCACGATCATTTGCTGCGGCAGCCACCTCTCGTGCGGTCTCGGCAGCAATGGTACTGCAATCAATAACGAGGGTATACGTGGACAATTGGTCGAGCAGACCGTCACCGTTTTCGCCGAGATACAACAACGACACATCTTCCGAAGCAGGAAGCATGCTGATGACCACATCGACATTCTCAATAGCGGATGACGCGTTGTCGGCGATAGTCGCGCCTTGATCAGCGAGCGGTGCACATTGTTCGACGACCAGATCGAACACGGTGAGTTTGTGACCTGCTTTCAGCAGATTACTGGCCATGGGCTGGCCCATATTGCCCAAACCCAGAAAACCAATACGTGCCATTGTTTATCTCCTTCTGGGATTTGGATCTATTCAGAACGAAACTGGAGGACCACGAAGGCCAATGCGCAGAGCACCATGATGAGGCCAATCACCAGCGACTGGAACTCTGCGATGCCGTCATCGTAGTAGTCGAACATGTACAACCCGAGCTGGATGCCGCACACGATACCCAGGAACAGAATCGTGGTGGCGCGAATCAGGGTGATGGGTTTGACTGAAACGAATTTCATGATGTTTCCATGTCGGTTGCGTCAGGCGTCGTCCGGTGTGAGTTCGCCCAGGGCATAGAGTCCTCGTTGTACTGTTTCGTAATAGGACTCGTATCCGCCATATCCCTGCCAGGGCTTGAACCCTATCAGGTCCAGTAACTCGTCTGTCGCGTTCTCAAGAATCTCTGGTGACGTTCCCAACAGAAAATTTTCCTGCTGTCGGAACTGAGGTGCGCAGAAGTTGGTGGTCAGACCTATGCGGGGGTTGTTGGATTGATTAACACCGGTCGAGTGCCAGACCCGACCCTCGAACACGATGACCGAACCCGCTTTTCCGCAGGCAGGTACCCAGTTGGCGTTATCGTCCAGGTCATGGTCAGGTTGTCGACCGGAGAGGTGGCTGCCCGGGACCACGATGGTTGCGCCGTTGTCGGGGGTAAAGTCATCGAGCATCCACATGGCGTTGCAGACGAATGCAGGCGCAATCGCGGGCGTGGGGACGTCAGAATTCCCACCGACGTGGTGACCGCGGTTGCCGCCGCGGGTAATCGCGCCCGGTTTTACTTCGACGGGCTGACCGGGAACCACAGGCTGAGGCATCCAGAACTGATCCGTATGGAAGGCTTTACTACCACCTGGATGCGCGATGTGACCGTTGTAGCTCGATAGGAGGTAAGCCGGTCCCAGTACGTGGGCAATCATGCCGCGAATCTGCGGCTTAAACAGCAGATCGATAAAGGCGGGTCCCTTGTTGAGCAGGAACTTGATCAGCTGTTTTCTGTCTGCGCCATGGTAGGCGACGCCACGTTGTTCCTCACCTGCTTTCTGTGACATGAGTCGTTCGCGTACGGCGTCAACTTCTTCTGTGTTCATGACGTCCGCGAGGATGCAATAGCCCCATTCATCCATTTGCGAGCGTGCGAGGGTAAGATCGCAGGTGGGTTCGGGTAGTGCGTTCATGGATGACTCACAAAATTAGCTCGGAAACAGTGTATTACACTCCCCGGTAGTCTGCAGGACACAGCATTTATGGCGTTGTCGCTGAAGACAGCGCCGGGATTAGAACGTTTCCGGTATTCAGTCGTCGACTGGGCGAACGTTGATCTGGGTGCCGTTGATGAGAACATCGGTAGGCTCGCGAGCCGACAGTACTGCCAGGAACTGCGTTGAGGAAGCGGCAATAATCGTGCCGAGCGTGCGGCCTTCAATATTGTTGAGTGACTCGCCGGGTAGCGGTGGTGGCGTCGCTAGTCCTTCGGCTCGAAACAGTCGTCTTTTCAAATCACCTTTGTACTGTGCCCGGGCCACAATCTCCTGTCCCAGGTAACAACCCTTGCTAAAACTGATCGCATCAACATTGTGGTAGTTGAACATCTGCGGCAGGAAAGTCTCGCTGGTGGCGGGCGATACCCAGGCGAGGCCATTGTTGATGTCCGCGTCCAGCCACCGCTCAACGATCGTAGCATCGATGGGCTCCGGTTCTGGTGTCCAGCGCTCAAATCGACCGTTGCCACAGCTCACGATGTAGTCTTTTTCTGCGTGAGTGAAGTGATCCACAGGCAGGGTTTCCGCCTGCCAGGCGCCGATGCAGTGCAGGTCACACTCGTTCGTCATCGTGGCTTTCGAGAACACAATGTACTTTGTGAGGAAATCCAATGTGGGGACAACGAGATCGCGGTGCATTCTGAGCATCAACGCATCTTCTGCGGTACGGATGACACGAAAGCTGGCCAGCATCCTACCCTGAATGTTGCAGATCGCACCTTTTAAAGAAACCTGGTCATCGAGATCATCCAGATCACAGGTGGTGTAACCCTGGAGGAATTTGATCGCGTCGCGTCCGCGGATACTGAGAAATCCGAATTCTTCGAGCATTGTCTGTTTTATGTGCATTGGACCATTGTAACCCCAACCACGGACTTCGCGGAAAAGAAGCTACAAAGCATTTGGTGGCGGGTATACTCTTTTCACGCCAACCCTGGAAATTCAGTTCCGTACTTTTTATTTTTACTTCTCATTGGTACTTCCTATTCGTACTTTTTGTTTGTAACTCTCTTTCCATAATTATTACGCAACTAGTCAGGATCTGTATGAGCGACTCACAATTGGCAAGGAATCGACTGCGATGGCGATCGCGTCGCGGCATGCTCGAGCTGGATCTGCTATTGGTGCCGTTTTTTGATGAGGTCTTTGATTCGCTACCCAGGGCTGAGCAGGAAACCTATGTGGTACTGCTGGAGCAGGACGATCCCGATTTGTTGTTCTGGTTCAGTGAGAAAGGGGTACCGGAAGATAAGGCGCTTGCAGCCCTCGTGCGGCTGATACTGGATCGCGTTCAGCCCAAATAGCGATGCGGACTTTGCAGATTGAGTTGGATCACTCAAGGTGGTCTGGCATTGGTTTGCAGTATTACGGTTCCGCGGTAATGGCAGAGACCAGGACGAAAGAACGTCGACGATTGTACTTCCGGATATGCTGACGGCGGACGCATTCCGCAGGGTACGTGTGTTGCTGCGTCTGGGTTACGTGTTTCTACCGAGCACGAATGATGATCGTTTAAGCGGGTCTCAGCGATAGTTTGGCGGTACCAGGATCGTATCGCTGACATTGGGATTGATCGCGGGATAGTCGAGTGAATAGTGTAGTCCGCGACTTTCACGGCGCTGGATGGCTGACTGAATGATAAGGTCTGCCACTACGATCAGGTTACGCAGCTCGATCAGGTCCTTGCTGATTCGATAGTTGCTGTAGTACTCGGAGACTTCCTGCGCGAGTAGTCGGACACGCCTTCGAGCGCGCTGAAGGCGCTTATCTGTGCGCACAATGCCGACATAGTCCCACATGAAGTGCCGGAGCTCGTTCCAGTTGTGCGAGATGATCACATCTTCGTCTGAGTTTGTGACCTGGCTTTCGTCCCAGGGCGGTATGCTGAAGGTCAGTTCCGGAAGTGGCTGTGTGGCGATATGGTGCGCGGCTGATTTCGCAAACACCAGGCACTCCAGCAATGAATTGCTGGCCATACGGTTGGCGCCGTGCAGCCCTGTGAAGCTGGACTCCCCGACCGCGTAAAGATTGGGTACGTCTGTCATTCCGTTGGTATCCGTGATGATGCCACCGCAGGTGTAGTGTGCGGCGGGTACGATCGGGATCGGCGACTGGGTCATGTCGATTCCGAGGGAGAGGCACCGTTCATGGATGGTCGGAAAATGCTGCTTGATTCGTTCCGCGGGTAGGTGAGAGATATCGAGGAAGACGCAGTCACACCCGAGTCGTTTCATCTCATGGTCGATGGCCCTGGCTACAATGTCTCTGGGTGCCAGTTCTCCGCGGTGGTCAAATTCGTGCATGAAGCGGGTGCCGTCAGGTAGGAGCAGCCGGGCACCTTCCCCCCGCAGCGCTTCACTGATCAGGAAGGATCGGGCGTCCGGGTGGTAAAGACAGGTTGGATGGAACTGGTTGAACTCCATGTTGCCTGCCCGGCATCCTGCTCGCCAGGCCATGGCGATGCCATCACCGGACGCGGTATCGGGATTACTGGTGTAGAGATAGACCTTGCTTGCGCCCCCCGTCGCGAGTACCACGAACCGCGCCGAGACAGGTACGACACGCTCCTCCTGCAGATTGAGTACATAGGCGCCGTGAACGTGTTTTCCGGCGAGCCCCAGCCTGTCGGCTGTGATCAGATCCACCGCGACGTATCGTTCCAGTGTCTGGATATTCTGTCGGGCTTCCACCTGAGCCTGAAGGGTCAGGGCGATTTCGCGCCCGGTTGCATCGGCGGCATGGATAACCCGGCGGTGACTGTGGCCTCCCTCCCGGGTCAGATGGAATTCCGTGGACCCATCGGACGCTGAGCGGGTGTCAAACTGTACGCCCAGATCCACAAGCCACTTGATGGCCTCCGGTGCACGTTCCACCGTGAACCGCACAATATCCTCGTGGCATAAGCCGCCTCCTGCATCGAGTGTATCGTTGATGTGGGAGTCGATGCTGTCGTATTCGTCAATGACGGCGGCCACGCCACCCTGGGCATAGTAGGTGGAGCCTTCACTGCTGGTGTCCTTGCAGATCATCCCGATCGACAGGGTTTCGGGCAGGTTCAGCGCGAGTGTCATACCTGCGGCGCCGCTACCGATGATGAGCACGTCGAAAAACTGGTCAGACATTTAGTGTGTACCGGTGGATTCTCTTTAGGAGGACCCCCATCATTCACAACTCCGAAGGCAGGTTCAAGGCAGCTCTTGGCTGCATTGTACAAACGCACCATGAACGCGCCATGTAGGAGGACGGTTTTGTCGGTTGAGTGAATGCCCGGTCCGACAAATCCGTGTCGGGCTGCTATGATGCCAAAGCTCGAAAACTTCCACCGAGCGCTGAGGTCAATGACCAAACGCGTCGCGGAAGAAGACGCCGCCTTTTGGATGTCTCTTCGAGAAGACGTTGATTGAGAGGAAGAAAGAAACGTGCCTGAGTCAGCACGAGAAACAGATCGGCAGCTGGTGGAACGCGTCCAGCGAGGCGACAAGCAGGCATTTGAGGTGCTTGTGCTCAAGTATCAGCACAAGATTGTCAGCCTTGTGGGTCGATACGTCCGTGACCAGGATGAGGTAATGGACGTGACCCAGGAAGCCTTTATCAAGGCCTATCGGGCATTGCCGAGATTTCGTGGGGATAGCGCGTTCTACACATGGTTGTTCCGAATAGCGATCAACACGGCCAAGAACCATCTCGTCTCCCGGTCGCGTCGTCCCCCGGGGGTTGACGTGGATATCGATGACGGCGAGTACTACGACCCAACGCTCAGTGATGTTGCCGGTCCCGAAGAGCAGATGGTGTCTTCACAGCTCGAGGAGGTCGTCTACCAGGCGATCGCAGATCTGCCCGAGGAATTGAAGGTTGCCATTACCCTTCGGGAGTTTGAGGCGATGAGCTACGAGGAAATCGCACAGGTCATGGAGTGCCCCGTGGGAACGGTCAGGTCGCGGATTTTTCGGGCACGAGAAGCGATTGAAAAACGAATGAACGAAATCGGCTAAATGTGGTCTGACCAGTTGGGCGTTCAGCATGGTACGCTTTGACGGGCGTCCAAAGCCCTAGTGTAATGTAGGGGCCTAAACTAAGAGGCCTGATATTCAGCGCTTAGTGTTGAAACACTGACCGGTTAGCGACCGGGCGAGCCAGGAACGAGAAACCGGAAGTCCCCTGCACCAGGTCGAAAAGAGCCGCAGGAACCACCGAATTTAATCAGACGTGACAGATCGAGAGGACTGAAAACGTGTCAAACATGTCGGACGAAAACCGAGAGCTGGTGTCGGCATTGATGGATGGTGAAGCGAGTGAAATTGAAATCCACAAGCTGCTCCAACAATACAAGCTGGATGAAGGTCATGAAGGAACGGGTCATACGATTCGTGACACGTTGCTCTCCTTCGGGCGAGGCACTGACGCTATCGGTGCGTCGAGAGGAGGCACCACATCGGTTGCGCTGGACCCGGAGAAGCATCGGGTGCTTCACCAGGCGGTCAGCGAGGCGATTGCTGAGGACGACACAGTGTTCGATGCTCCGTTGGCGAGACGTGCGAATGCACCGTTGATCCGGTCGAGAGCGTTTCAAGCCTCAGCTTTGGCTGCGTGTCTGGTGGTCGCCGTTGGTCTCGGCATCACCGTAATGCAAACTGGGATGAACAGTGGCGGTCTGTTTTCAGACTCTCCTGGCGTACCGCAGGTGGCATCGTCTGGTCTGTCATCAAGTGATGGACAGGTCGTCAACACCCAGCCGGTGGTGGCGTCAACATCAATCCAACCAGCGTTGGGTGAAGCCGAGGATCGTGAGGGTTTGCGTGAACTGGATGAGGAACGGCAGCGGGAATTGCGGGCCTATCTGAATCGGGACGGCGGTGCACGTCTGGACCCCAATGTTCAAACGGTTGGTACCGAGAACACACGAAACAAAGAAGACTGACGGCATACTGATACCCGCCACCCTGTCAGAATTTCGATCCAATCCTGTGGACCGATGACACAAGATATCTATCAAGCACACTGTCATGATGCTGGCTGTAGCCTGTGTGGGTCGTCGGCGGTATCTCCCCAACATGTCCGGTTACTGCCCGCAACGAGCGGCGCTGTCCTGGGCGCTGTCTTGGGCAGTTACGTTACTGCGCTGTTGAACATCACGAGTCATTTACTGTCCGATCTACTAACGGTGCTGGGAATCGTCGTTGGCATCGCTGTTGCGGTGATCCTGATCCGCACTGCGGCTGTCATACGAGGAGCGTTATTCCGAAACATGACGATCCTTTTTCGAAAATAAGCCGGACAACCGGTCCTCGATCCCTGCGCTGCTTCAGCACCATGGTTTGAAGGAACTGTGCCGTGTTGTCATTAGAATTGAACGGAGGTTTATGCCTATGAGTCGATGGATTGCTTTGATTTTCCTGTGTTGTACGGGGGTCGCGAATGCGAAGTTGCCGCAGTTTACAGATCTGGTCAAAGAGGCCTCTCCTGCCGTAGTGAATATCAGTGCAGAACGTAAGAGCCGTCCTGAACGATGGTCGGATCAGCTGCAGGACCGTGAAGTCCCTGATTTCTTCCGCCGCTTCATGGATCCGGAAAGCCAGCGCTTCAGCCCCCCTGCAATGGGTTCGGGCTTTATCATTTCACGCGATGGCTATGTCTTAACGAACCATCATGTCGTTGCGGGCGCCGATGAGATCACCGTATCGCTGAGTGATCGAAGACAACGGACTGCGACACTGGTCGGTGCTGATAAACTCTCGGACCTGGCGTTACTGAAAATAGATGCGGACAATCTGCCAACGGTCAAGTTGGGGCGTTCATCCAAACTGGAAGTCGGTGAATGGGTGGTCGCGATCGGATCACCGTTCGGATTCGAGTACTCAGTGACTGCAGGTATCGTCAGCGCATTGGGCCGGAGTCTTCCGGAGAACAACGCGAACTACATTCCGTTTATCCAGACAGATGTTGCCATCAATCCCGGTAACTCGGGTGGACCGTTGTTCAATATGGCGGGTGAAGTGATTGGCATCAACTCGCAGATCTTCACCCGTTCAGGTGGCTTCATGGGCTTGTCGTTTTCCATTCCGGTAGATATTGCTCTGGATGTGGTCGAACAACTAAAGAGTGAAGGAACAGTAACCCGCGGGTGGCTGGGTGTGTTGATTCAACCGATCGACAAGGACCTTGCCGCCTCGTTCGGTATGGATCGCGCAACCGGGGCACTGGTGGCAGAAACCTCCTCGGATGGTCCAGCGGACGCAGCTGGAATCAGAGAAGGCGATATCATTGTTGAGTTCGATGGCCGCGAAATCGATCTATCGTCACAGCTCCCGCATTTTGTGGGGCAGACCCGTGCAGGTAGCGAAGTGGATGTGGTGGTGGTCCGTGATACCAGGCGCGAGCGTCTCAAGGTTAGGATTGGCACTCTGGATGATCGGTTGCTCGGTGTAAACCGGTCGAGCGGGCCGCAGAGAAGTGCCTTCCTTGGCCTCAGCGTGCGTAACCTCACGGAAGATGAGCGATCTCAGGTCAGCGTCGATAACGGTGTGCTCGTCACGCGCAGTGAAGGCACGGCAGCGCAATCCGGAATACAGCGTGGCGATATCATCACATCGATGGGCGGTGAACCCGTGGCTTCAGCGCAGACATTTGACCGGCGTCTCAAGGCGCTCGAAACAGGTGATCGGGTACATATCCGTGTTCTCAGGAATGGTCGGCCGAGTTTCAGGGTATTGAAGGTCGATTGATGGTGCTGGAAGGATCGTGGACTTTTCTGGCACGACGCTGGCGCATCGCCTAAACTGCACGGCTTCTCTCAGGAGGGCCGGACTTTCGTGGCCGAGCCAGAATACATCAGAAATTTCTCCATCATCGCTCACATCGATCATGGGAAGTCCACGCTGGCCGACCGCTTTATACAGCGGTGTGGTGGTCTCACAGATCGGGAAATGGCCGACCAGGTCCTCGATTCAATGGACATTGAACGGGAGCGCGGGATCACGATCAAGGCGCAGAGTGTCACCCTCGATTACGAGGCAAAAGACGGTCACACGTACCAGTTGAACTTCATCGATACGCCGGGTCATGTGGATTTTACCTATGAAGTCTCCCGATCGCTGTCCGCCTGTGAAGGTGCACTGCTGGTTGTCGATGCGGCGCAGGGGGTTGAGGCGCAATCGGTTGCCAACTGTTACACCGCTATAGAGCAGGGTCTTGAGGTATTGCCGGTCCTCAACAAACTGGATCTGCCACAGTCGGACCCGGGTCGAGTCAGTCAGGAAATTGAAGAGATCATTGGGATTGATGCAAGCGGGGCGGTTCTTGTCAGCGCGAAACGCGGCGATGGTGTCGAGGAGTTGCTGGAGACACTGATCGAAGTGATTCCAGCCCCGGATGACACACGTGATCTGCCATTGCAGGCATTGATTATCGATTCCTGGTTCGACAACTACCTGGGCGTGGTTTCTCTTGTACGTGTGACCCAGGGTCGATTATCGAAGCGCGATCGCATCCATCTCAAATCGAATGGCAGGATCCACCAGGTTGACGATGTGGGTATCTTTACCCCGCGGCAGCAGTCGACTGGCACATTGAATTCCGGAGAGGTGGGCTACGTGGTTGCCGGTATCAAGGATGTCAAAGGTGCCCCGGTTGGCGACACTATTGTCCACGCAGACCACTCGGATGTTGCTGCCCTTCCTGGCTTTGCTAGGATCAAACCACAAGTCTATGCCGGCATGTTCACGGTCAGCGCTGATGACTTTGAAGACTTCCGAACGGCACTGGAGAAACTGACGCTCAATGATGCGTCGCTCGCCTACGAACCCGAGACCTCAGACGCACTCGGTAATGGATTCAGACTGGGATTTCTGGGCATGCTGCACATGGAAATCATCCAGGAACGACTGGAGCGTGAGTATGACCTTGATTTGATTACTTCTGCGCCAACGGTGGTGTATGAGGTTCTCAACAAAAGTGATGAGGTAATCACTGTCGACAACCCCTCTCATTTGCCTGATCCTTCAGTCGTTGAAGAGATGCGTGAATCGATTGCTCGTGCGAACATCCTTGTGCCGTCAGAGCACCTGGGTAATGTCATCTCTTTGTGTGTGGAACGCCGGGGCGTTCAGAAGGACATGCAGTTTGTTGGAAAACAGGTGTCGGTGACCTACGATTTGCCGATGGCCGAGGTCGTACTGGATTTCTTTGACCGACTTAAGTCGGTCAGCCGCGGGTACGCTTCCCTGGATTATTCGCTTGATCGGTTTGAAGCGGCCAATCTTGTAAAGCTGGATGTATTGATCAACGGCGATAAGGTGGATGCTCTCTCGATCATCGTGCATCGGGACAACGCTCGCAGCAAAGGCATGGCGCTCACGAGTAAAATGAAGGAGTTGATACCGAGACAGATGTTTGATGTCGCGATTCAGGCGGCGATTGGTGGACAGATCCTGGCACGAACCAACGTCAAGGCGTTGCGGAAGAACGTAACGGCCAAGTGTTATGGTGGCGACATTACCCGTAAGAAAAAGCTGCTGGAGAAACAAAAGGCCGGAAAGAAGCGGATGAAACAGGTCGGCAGCGTTGAAATTCCGCAGGATGCGTTTCTTGCGATTCTCAAGGTAGAGAAATAGATGGATTCAGCCAATCTCTTGAAGGTACGAATAGTCTGATGGGCACATACTTTCCACTGTTACTGGTCATCGCCACAGCCGCCACGGGGCTGGTCTGGCTGCTGGATGTCCTGGTGCTGCAAAAGCGGAGACTAGCAGCGCTGGCGGTTGCTGGTGTGGAAGACGTCGGGGACACTGATACCCGACCAAAGGAGACAGGGGTTCAGGCATCGGAATTAGTCCGCCCCATCGCGGTGGAATATTCCATCTCGTTTTTCCCTGTTCTGCTTCTCGTTCTCGTTCTTCGCTCTTTTCTTGCGGAGCCGTTCCAGATACCTACAGGATCCATGATTCCGTCACTGGCGGTTGGAGATTTCATCCTCGTCAACAAATACAGCTATGGGATACGGCTGCCGGTACTGGGCACGCGTGTTATCGATATGGGTGAGCCGAAGCGGGGTGAGGTGATGGTGTTCATACCGCCGCACGAGGACGAGTACTTTATCAAGCGGATTGTCGGGCTGCCTGGTGACAGGGTTCGATATGAGAACAAGACATTGTATATTAATGACGTTGAGCAGCCGCGATCATTCGTAGCGAACATTCCACCGACCAGACCGAGGTATCAGGTCTATTCGGAAAAGCTGGGTGTCGCTGAACATCTGATCCATCTCAGTCCGTATCGAGAGGGTGGGCCCGACGAGTGGGTTGTGCCGGAAGGTCATTATTTTATGATGGGCGACAACAGGGACCAGAGCAGCGATAGTCGTGAATGGGGTTTCGTATCCGAAGACGAGATCATCGGCAAGGCTGTAGCAATCTGGTTACACAAGGAACCTGGTTTCAATATGCCAACGCTCGCCAGGAACGGCCTGATTCGATAGAGAGTAGTTCGCTGACGGTATTTCGTTATTGAGTTGATTCCCTGTTGTTGTGGGAGGCGTTAGGACCACCTTCATTGGTGGCTATAGGTTTAGCGGGAATGAGCTGCGGTGGAGTATAGGAGATCGCGATGAACTCACCACGTTACCAGCAAGGGATGGGCTTCAGCGGCTGGTTGATTATCATTCTACTGTTCGGCGGTGTTCTGACCGTTGGCCTCAAGCTGTTTCCACTCTATCTTGATCACAACACGATCAGTGGTGTGATGAATGGCATTGCGAACGAACCGAGCATGGACGGCCGAGGTGACAAGGCGATCGAAGATATGATGATCAAACACCTCAAGATCAACAATTCTCAGGACTTTCCCGTACCTGATGAGTTGAAGATCAAGCGTGATCGCTCAGGGATCACGATGTCGGTGAACTATGAGAAAAGGGTAGCATTGATCGGAAAC